>CAYSSA010000001.1:0-6871 GCA_964433485.1 uncultured Tepidisphaeraceae bacterium
GAAGCGGATAGGTGCCTTCCTGCTCGATGGGATTCTGCGTGGCCAGAACAAAAAACGGCAGGTCCAGCGCATAAGTCTTGCCGCCGGCCGTTACGTGGTATTCCTGCATGGCCTGAAGCAGAGCGGCCTGGGTTTTTGGCGGAGTGCGGTTGATTTCGTCGGCAAGAATGATGTTGGCAAAAACCGGCCCTTTGACAAAACGGAACTGTCGCTTGCCGGTTTCCTTGTCTTCTTCAAGGATGTCGGTGCCTGTGATGTCGGCGGGCATCAGGTCGGGCGTGAACTGAATCCGGTTGAATTCCAGCTTGAGCACCCTGGCAAGCGTGGAAATCATGAGGGTCTTGGCCAAACCGGGCACGCCGACCAGCAGGCAGTGTCCCCTGGCAAAAATGGCCGCGAGCAGCAGCGCAATAACGTCGTCCTGGCCAATGATGACCTTGTGGAGCTCCTGAAGGAGCAACTGCTTGACCATGCCGAAGCGCTCGATGAACTGGGCCTCGCGATCGGCGGGCGGCTGGGAGGGAACTTGAGACACAACAACTCCTTTGCGGTATCAGCCGGGCGGCCAAGGCCACCCGATACGGATGTATTTTGTACGCGAGATCGGGGCCCGTGTCACTTGCGTGTTACGTCACAGACGGCCGGCTTCGCCCCCGGCATGTCCATGCGCGGGCGATCCCTTAGCATCTTCCGTATGGGATCAAACGTGCGAAGAATCGCCTGATAATCCGGATCGCGTGTGTCGGCGAAGACAGGTTTGCCACAGGCACCTGATCCGCCGGCACTGACAGACAACGGGGCTATCAAAAAGTTGTTGAGTTCCGGGCGGGTGATGCGTGTCCAGATCGGACGTGTGATCCGGCCGCTCTTGTGACACTCGACACACCGCCGCGCGGCGACCTCGGCAAGCGTCTTGTCCAGGTCGTCCGGGTAGATCCGCCGACAGCCGGGATTGTCATAATAGGGCACGTTGAGATCGATCCAGGTGAAGATGCGCCGCCTGGACGCATCGTCCATGTTGACCATGGGCTTGCCGGCCTTGTCAGGATGCCCCGACAAGATCAGATCGGCAAGCAGACTCCTTGGCGACCCCCAGGCCAGCGGCGTGACCTGCAGGATGTTGGCCTCCATGCCGTTGAATGTTGGAATCCAGCTTGTGAAGGGACTGTCCCACTCGGCTTCTCCCGAACGCTTGTGGCCGCGGGCGAGGGTCTCGTAGGACACATTGAAGAAATCGGTCTTGTCGCCACTCAGGTCCACCTTGCCGGCCGGGGTCGGACCCGTGTGACACGATGCGCAGTGCTGATCGAGCACAGGTTGCACCAAAGCCGAATAGTCAAACCCGCGCACAGACCACTCCGGGACGGCCAGCGGGAGAGCGTCCGAAGTCAATGCCATCGGCTTGCGTGCAACGGGCGAGATATTTCGCGGTTCGTGACAACCCACGCACCCCTGTGTTTCACCGGGCATCAGGTGCGTGAAGGTGCGCATCCGCTGCAGGGCCCGGCCCTCGGCATCGAGCGCCAGAAAATAGATCGGCACGTTCGCCGGCACCTGGAAATGGGCTGAGCCGTCAGGCAATACCGGCGCAAAGCCCCAGACGGTTTTGGCCGCGTACGTGGCTCCACAGGAGATGACGGGAAACTGGAACCCAAACGCCCGGTTCTTCACGTCGGTGCGGACGGCCTTTTCCATTTCCTGCACCACGGCGATCTGCTTGATCTGTCCCCGCTGCACATACGGCTCAAGGCCCGCATATACATCCTCGACATACACCGTCGCCCAGATGGAGTCCTGCTGTTCGGGGCTGATGCGCGAAGGCACAACCGGCGGAGCATTTCTTGCCGCCAGGGGACGGGCGTTGTAGAAGCCGATGCCGTCGCGCGGCGTTGCGAGCACCGTCTCCGACTTCCCGTCGTACTCGCGCAGCAGGATCGTGCCGGACTTCGAGACCAGATACCATCTTTCGTTCAGTGGAAAAGGGCTCTCGTATGGCCCGCGGATGGAGTTGCCGTTGCCCTTATCCACCTGGCCGATGTTCACCTCGGGCGTGATATTGCGGATGGCCGCCTGCGCGTTGTTGCCCTGCACGGGGTCGATGATGCCGATGGCGCCGCGAGCCGGACCGTTGTGGCTGGTCAGCACACACAAGACCTGGCCGGTGCCGGGAATGGCACGCGCTTCCATGAAGGTGGCCGGACTGAGCACGCGATTGCCGAAAAAACCGGCCAGCGCGGTGCCATCGGGATTGATCGTCCACAGGCTCTGGATGGGAATGGCCGGCTTGTCCACGTATTCCCACCGCGAGTAGATCAGTCGGCCATCGGGCATGACGGATGGGGTGAAATCGTTGACGATATTGGCCGAGAGGCGCACGACATTGGCGCCGTCGCGGTCCATGCGGTGAAGGAGGCCGACCGGCGACACCCAGCAATAGGCAAAGCGGACCGAGCGCGTCGAGAGGAACGCGATGCCGCCGTCGGGCAGGTAGCATGCGTTGTAGTCATGCCACTCACCATCGGTGATCTGCTTCAATCCCGAGCCGTCCGCACGGATGGTGTACAGGTGGTATCCGTCGTCGGCCGATTTCCGCCAGGAGAAGAGGATCTCCCGACCGTCATAGGAGATATCACAATCGAGGATCTGGCCTTTGGGCGAATCGACGAGCTTGCGAAGTTGTCCGGTTGTTTCCAGAACGTACAACCCGCCGCCGGGGACAAAGCCTTCGGTGTGGTAGGTATAGACATGCGAAGAGTCGATCGGATGCCGTTGAATCAGCGCCAGCGGCCGCGGATCGGGCTGGGCGGCCAGCACCGGAAGACAGATCGCCAGCAGTGTTGCAAGCCTGTTCATGTTGTTCTCCCGATCGTCATCATCAGTCCTATCCTGCTTTTCATTACCGAGGACGGAGCAGGTTGTTCGCGGGTCAAATCGGCCATCACGCCGACTTCGTGCCGTTGCGTTCTCCAACGCTTTTTGCCTTGCAGGGGTTTGTTGACGTCCCCGTGACCATGGGTTATAGTCCCGCCCCCTGAATTCTCACGGCGGGCATTTGCCGGCGGCATTCAGAACGGCCCCATCGTCTAGAGGCCTAGGACACCGCCCTTTCACGGCGGTAACAGGGGTTCAAATCCCCTTGGGGTCATTTTGGCTGGCGGCCATGCCAGGTAAATTTGCGGAAGCCCCCGGAAAACCGGGGGTTTTTGCTTTTCCGTCTCCGACGACTTCTCCGCAATTCCCCCGGTTTCCGGCGCTTACCACGGTGCAAGACACGGTGCGCCCATGCGGGCCGACTTCGAGCGGACTGGGCAAGGGCGGATGTCCAATTGTCATCACGACAGGGTCTCAGTGTTCGATGGACTTCAGTCCACAAAACGCGGCCACGGTACGGACGAAGGAGTTTGCCTCTCGGGGAGAATCAAAGAGAGGATCGCGGTCCAATGTCGCCAGGACCAGCGAACGCCGGCCACCGGACATCACAATCCGGTAAAAGACGCGGCGGTTGCGGGTGCGATTCTCGTAGCGATGCACGGCGACATGCGTGTAGCGCGATATTCGGTCCTGCCGCACCCATGAGAGCGGACCCACGCCGCACCGAATGCGAATCAGATCCGCTCGTCGATCCACGATGACCCATCGTCTGTAAAGGCCCCACCCGGCCAGCGCAAAGAGGATCGCCGCGAGAATGAATCCGGGCTTCTCGTCCGACTTGGCATCTGAAACCGGGAGCGTGGTCGTGGCCGACCGGGTAGCTGCCGGAGCGTGAGGTGGTTCCGGCAGACAGATGCCGATTGTGTAGAGCACCGCCAACGCGGCAATGGCCCAACCGATGCTTCGCCAGAACCTTCCCCAGTCATCACAGAACACCAAGCGTTCGGTATCCGGGGTTGGGATTATTGTCATGAGGGCTCCAGTGGCTCAATCCTGCTAAAGACACGCTCATATTCCCGACCATTGGCCGAGAGTTCGAGGCAAGAGGCATCGCAACATTATATGCCATTGAGCCGACGGTCATTCATGGACAAACCACGCGGCCGCGGGGGGAAGAAACGACGACGCGATGAAGGGCATGGGGAAGGACAAACGGACTGGGCAAGGGGAAAAGCGCGAGTGCATCATATCGGAAATGCAGCGGTGGTCTTGGATTCATCATCGGCGCCGCCTTGTCATGTTTTGCATTTGTCCGGTTGTTTTGTATGGCCTTTGTTAGCTATCTTGAAGGGAAGGTTGTTACGTGGTGGTTACACTTTGCCGGTCGGCATCGGGTAGGATGCCTGGGTGAAGGAATCCTGATGCCACGAACGATTCTGGTCATTGAGGACGACGAGGCCATCCGGCAGGGACTTGTGGATGCGCTGCATTACCACGGATACGCGACGCAATGGTCGGGCCGCGGCGATGACGGGTTGAAGATGGCACTGACATCCAACGCGGACCTGTTATTGCTGGACCTGATCCTGCCGGGCAAGCTGGGCTTGGAGTTGCTACAGGAACTTCGCCAGTCACGGCCGACGCTGCCGGTGATCATCCTGACGGCCAAGGGCGAGGAGGCGGACCGCATCCGGGGACTGAAACTCGGAGCAGATGACTACATGGTCAAGCCCTTTTCGATCAAAGAGCTGATGGCGCGCATCGAGGCCGTGCTGCGGCGTTCGCCTGAGAGGCCCAGCGATGTGAAGCAGGTGAGCATCCCCGGCGGGATGGTTGACCTTGGGCGGCGGGAAGTGCGCCACGGCCAGGATCGCACGGACCTTTCGGAAAAGGAGCAGGAGGTATTGGAGTACCTGGCTCGCAATCGGGGCCGGGCGGTTTCGCGGGATGAGTTGCTGTGGCGCGTATGGCGAATCGACCCACGCGGGGCGGACACGCGAACAATCGACATGCATGTGGCGCGGCTTCGCGAAAAACTTCGCGACGATCCGGCCGAACCGAAAGTCATCCTGACCGTGCGCGGCAAGGGATACATGTTCGCTTAAGGAATCTCCATGCGACGCCAATGGCTCATCTGGTGCTCGTTCGTGGTGGGACTGGCCGGCGTGCTGGGAGCTATGGCGTGGATCAGCCTGACGGTGCTGCGGCTGGAGCGGCAGACGCGTCAGCGCGAGGAAATTGACTCCGCCGTGGAGCTGGCACTTTGGCGCATGGACACGATCGCGGCGCCGATCATCAGCCGGGAAGCGGCACGGCCCTACACGGACTACACGCCCGGCAGGAACGGCAACGGCACGGCGGCCGGCGCGCCGACCGACACCGCGGCGGCGGTGGTGCTGCGTTTTCAGTTGGACCCGGCGGGCGAGTTGAAGGCGGTCGGCGACGTTGAAGGACAACGAGCGGTGCTCGATGATCTCCAGAGGCAGGTTGCCGGGATTTCGTCGCTGGGTTTGCCCGAACTGTCGGCGAACACCGCACAGGTGCAGATCGGTGAGCTGGGTATCAACGGGCTGGTCGACGGCACCACGTATTCCGTCGGCAACAACAACGACCAGCAGGCCGGTCAGCAGATGGCCGCTCAACAACAGGAGTTCAGCCTGAAGCAAAACAAGGCCCAGGCCGAGTTTCAGGCCCGTGTGGCCAACGCCGGAAACACCTCGAACTATTACAATCGCGATCCGGTTCTTAAGCGGCCCAGCCATGTGCGCGAGGGCCCCATGGCGCCGCGTTGGGCGGGCGAGCGGCTTCTGCTGGTGCGGCGCATTTCCATCAACTCGATTGAGTATGCGCAGGGCGCGGTGCTGGACTGGCCGGCCGTCCGCAAGCAGCTTCTGACCGCGATTGCGGATTTATTGCCCCATGCCTCGCTGGAGCCCGTGATTGTTGACTCACACGAGATGCTCCCTCGCCGACTGGCATCGCTGCCTGTTCGGCTGGAGCCCGGCCCGTTGCTCTATCCGGACAGCGGGGCCATGACCCCGCTGCGCATCACGCTTGGGATTGCGTGGGGCGCCGTGCTGCTGGGCTCGGCCGCGGTCGCTGGGCTGATGTGGGGCACGCTGCGACTTGGGCGCCGTCGCGAGGATTTTGTTTCGGCGGTGACACACGAATTGCGAACGCCAATCACGACGCTGTCGATGTACGCGGAAATGCTCGAGGAAGGGATGGTGGCGGATGAGGGCAAACGGCGGGGCTACCTGGCCACGCTGAGGCGCGAGGCCGAGCGGCTGGGGCGACTGGTGGAGAACGTACTGGCGTTTTCCCGGCTGGAGCGAGGACGGGCCGGCCGGCGCACCGAAACGGTGACGGTGGCGGATCTGATGCAGGGCATGTGGCAGCGGCTACGACAACGAAGCGAGCAGGCGGGACTGGCATTGTCGCTGCAACTGCCGCCCGATCTGGCAACACAGTCCATGACGCTTGATCCATCGGCTGTCGAGCAGATATTGTTCAACCTCGTGGACAACGCCGCCAAGTATGCCTGTGCCATGGCCAGGGGCGGGGTGATTGTGGAGGTGGCTGCAACTCGAAAGACACTCCGCATCAGCGTGAAGGATGACGGTCCCGGGATCGACGCCGAAAGGCGCGGAGGCCTCTTTCGGCCGTTCTCGAAATCGGCTTGCGACGCGGCGAACTCAGCTCCTGGGGTTGGGCTGGGGCTGGCGCTGAGCCGGCGACTGGCGCGCGAGATGCGGGGTGACCTTGTCTTTCGCGAGGATCATTCCCCCGGCGCGCGATTCGATCTGACATTGCCGTTGCGACCATAGCGGTGAGGCGGCACTTGTGTAAACACCACCGCCAACGTCGATGGCATGTCACGGGCACACAAGGCGCAAGCGACTTCCGAGGGATCGCCGTTCCGGGCAACGAGAATTCGTCTGAGCACCCGTAAGTCAGGCCGCAGACTCCTCTGCGACGGCGTGATCGTGCAGGGCGGGCC
>CAYSSA010000001.1:6915-22940 GCA_964433485.1 uncultured Tepidisphaeraceae bacterium
CACTATGAGTACTCGCCAACCCTATTTCGCTTCCATCGGGAGCATCGTCGTCAAGCTCGGGACCCAGTTGCTGTCGGATGCGCACAAGAGGCTGGACGGCTCGTTCCTGGCGGAGATCGCCGAACAGGTGGTGGCGCTCCGGCGGCGGGGGATCCGGGCGACCATCGTCAGTTCGGGGGCTATTGGCTCGGGCATGGCCGAGCTTGGATTGGCCAAACGTCCAACGGATCTGGCCCAGTTGCAGGCGGTGGCCGCGATCGGCCAGAGGCGGCTGATGGACGCCTGGGCGACGGCGTTCAATGTCCACGGGCTGCGCGTTGGGCAGATCCTGCTGACGCGCGACGACATTGACAACCGCACACGGTTCCTGAACCTTCGGAACACGATCAACGCGATTCACGAACTCGGAGCGGTGCCGATCATCAATGAGAACGACACCGTAAGCACTGATGAGATTGTGCGCATCAGCTTCGGGGACAACGACATTCTGGCGGCGATGGTGGCCAGCGCTCTGCGGGCGAATCTGCTGGTGTTGTTGACCGTTGTGGACGGGTTGCTGGACGCGTCGGGGAGATCGGTTCGGATGGTGGCGGACATCGAACAGGCCAGGCTGCTGGTGCGGGCGGAGAAAAGCGCGCTGGGCCGCGGCGGCATGGACTCAAAGCTTCAGGCGGCCAGGCAGGTCACCGGCGCGGGCGACATGATGGTGGTGGCCAACGGGCGCACACGGGGCGTATTGCTGAAGATCGTGGATGCCGAGGAGGTTGGGACGTTGTTCGTGCCGGCGCAGCGGAAGCGCAGCTCTCGCAGCCGCTGGATCGGCTCGGCCAGACCACGGGGCATCATCGTGGTGGACGCGGGCGCGGCCGTGGCGGTGGGACAGAAGAACCGTTCGTTGCTGCCGGCCGGGATCACCGCCGTCGAGGGTCATTTCGAGCGGGGCGATTTGGTGGGCGTTCGCTCGCCCGAGGGCGAGTTGATCGCGCGCGGGTTGTCCAACTACGGCGCGGACATGGTGAGGCGGATCATGGGCAAGCGGACGGCCGAGGTGCGGTCGATGCTGGGAGATGCGGCGTACGACGAGGTCGTCCATCGCGACAACCTGGTTGTGGAATGAGGCCGGGAAGCGACGGGTGCGGCGGGGGACCAGCGGCGACACCGGGGCGTATCCGTCGTGGGGCGCGACGGTGGCGTTCTGGACCAATGGGTTTCGCCAAGCTATCTTTCTCTGCCTATGAAAATCAGCCTCGAATGGCTCTCGCAATACCTGCCCGGACCGCTTGACGCCCGCGAGCTGGGTGAACTGCTGACTCATGCCGGACTGCCAACGGAGAATTTTGAGCGGCCCGGCGACGACACGGTCATGGATGTTGAAGTGACGTCCAACCGCGGCGACTGCTTGTCGCATATCGGCGTCGCCCGCGAACTGGCCGCCCTGAGCAGGCGGGAGGCGAGGCTGCCGGAGGTCAGAGCGGCGGAATCGGCAACACCGGCGGCTTCGGTCACGTCGGTCGCCATTGAGGCTCCGCGTCTGTGTCCACACTACACCGCGCGGGTCATCCGCAATGTCAGGGTGGGCCCAAGTCCGGCTTGGATGGTCCGCCGCCTGGAAGCCGTCGGGTTGCGGTCAATCAACAACGTGGTCGACGTCACGAACTACGTTATGTTCGAAATGGGTCAGCCACTGCATACATTTGACTTTGATCGGCTGGGTGGCCGGCGGATTGTCGTCCGCGAGGCCATGCCCGGCGAGAAGATCGTCAGCATTGACCAGAAGGAGCGGATTCTCCAACCCGGGATGCTGGTGATTGCGGACGCGACGGAACCGGTGGCGGTGGCGGGCGTGATGGGAGGCCTGGACAGCGAGGTGTCGGGCGCGACGGTGAATATATTGCTGGAATCGGCCAGATTTGATCCGCTGAGCGTTCGCACGACCGCTCGAGCGCTGACGATGGCTTCCGACTCCTCCTACCGTTTCGAGCGGCAGATCGACCCGACTCTGCCGGAGCGCGCCAGCCTGCGGGCGGCTCAACTGATTGTGGAACTGGCCGGCGGCGAACTGCTGGCGGGGTTGGTGTCGGCCGGAGAGAGCGGCTATGCGCCCAGAAGCGTGACCCTGCGGCTGCCTCGCCTGCAACAGGTGTTGGGGGTGAGTTTTCCGGCGGAACAGGTGGTGGAGGCGTTGGCGCGGCTGGGTATGCGGCCGGTGCTGAAGGGCGATGCGGTTGAGGCGACGGTTCCGTCATGGCGGCTGGACGTGAACATCGAAGTGGATCTGATTGAGGAAGTGGCGCGCGTGATCGGCTATGACAAGATTCCCATGAGGGACGAGGTGAGCATTCGCCTGACGCCGCCCAACCGGGAGAAGCAGACCCTCGACGAGATTGCAGCGGCGCTGGTGGGCGCCGGATATTTTGAATCGCTGACCGTCAGTTTCGTGTCGGACAACCTGGCGCTGGACCGATGCCCGCCGCTGGACACGTGGCCGCTGCGGGCGGTCCCGCCGGTGCGCAAGGGCGATGCGCGACTGCGGCCGAGTGTCCTGCCCGGCTTGCTGGAGGCCGTGCGGCGCAACGAGTCGGTGGGCACGATGGGCGCCAAGCTGTTTGAGATTGGTCCAACCTTCTGGATCGGCGTTGATGGGAGTGTGGAGGAGCGACGCCGCGTGGGGATGGTCGGCTCGACGGACTACCGTGAGGTTCGCGGCGCCGTCGAGGCCGTGCTGGCTCGGCTCGATCCGCATCGGTTCGTCGCCGTAGTCCCCGACGCCTGGCCGGGATACACCGCAGGCGCTTGTGGGAGAATCGAATGGGGTGGAGAGGCTGTGGGTTATATCGGAGCGGTGGACCGCAAGATCCTGGAGAAGCTGTCGCTTCGTGAGGCGCCCGTTGCAGCCGAGTTGGATCTGGCCCCCCTGCTGCGGCTGGCCCGGCCGGTGCGCCAGCTTCGAGACCTGCCGAGGGTTCCGGCCGTCGCTCGAGATCTGTCGCTGGTCGTCGCGGAGAAGGTGACGTATGCGGAGATCGACGCGTTGATTCACAGTCTGGGTCTGGCGGATCTGGAGGATGTGCATTACATCACGACGTACAGGGGCAAGCCGCTGGAAAAGGGTTTCAAGAGCGTGAGCCTGCACCTTGTGTTCCGCTCCGGGACGAGCACGTTGACCAGCCCGCAGGTGGAAGAGGCGGTGCAGAAGGCGATCGCGGCCGCGAAAGAGAAGCTGGGAGCTACGCTACGGGTGTGACTTCATGGGCGGCCCGTGATTATGCAGCCCCTTCGACGCCCGGCTGGTCATCGCGCAGTTCCTTTTCTTCATCAACGGTCGGCGCATGGTAGCCGCCCCGGAAGACGAATATTCCGCCGGTCAGATTCCAGAGGATGGCGACCAGACGGATGGACATGGTGAGGGCGAATGCCTGCGAGATGGTCACGCCATGCTGGCGGGTGAGTGCAATGGCGAAGAATTCCATCACCCCGGCGCCCTGGGGCGAAACCGGGACCGCACCCGCCAGAACGATCACCGGAATGCACACGAAATAGTACGCGACGGGCATCGGCAGGCCGAACGCCCTGCCGGCGAGCATCGCCGAAATGATTGTGGTCAGATGTACGGGGAACGTGAGTATGAGCATGGACACAACGAGTTTCCAGCGGCTGCGGTAGGTCGCTAGGATGCCAACGACGGTCTGGACCATTCGCTGCATCGGCAACCGGCGCAGGAGGAAAGCCATCCCCGTGTAGCGGCTGAGAATCGGATGAGCGATCATCTCGACCGCGAGGATGGCGGCCGCGACAAGAATCGCCGAGCCGCCCGCAACCCGGCCACAGGCCAGCCGAACCGCGGCATTGGCCGGATCGGTTTGAAAGTACTGCCATGCTGACAGCGCTCCGCCGAGCACGATCAGCGACAGCAGTCCGATAGCGCGGTCGACGACCACGCTCATAACGGCGCTGGCCCGGCGCGGCGTCTGCTTGCTGGCGTAATAGGCCTTGAGCAAATCGCCGCCAGTGGTGCCGGGAATGAACGTATTGTAGAACGAACCGACCATATTGAGGACGAAGACGCGTCCGATCCCGAGACGGATTTCGACGGCCTTGAGTAACTCATGCCATCGCAGACTCGTGATGACATAGTTTATGGGAAAAACAAGAACGCTGAGCAGGAGCAGTAACGGGTCCGCCAGAGCGATGAGGCTGAGCACGCCCACCTCAACGCGAGGGCGGGGCACATTCAGGACATAGGGTTTGACGAGTTGCCCCGGCTTGATCCATTCGCCGCGACCAGACTCGGGGTCCTCGACGAGCAACCCCCTGATGTTGCGCAGGTTCTCGGAGAGATCCAGCCCGAGCAGAAGTCCGCTGACCGGACCGTCGGACGTAAGCCAGGTCACGCGGGTGTTCTTTTGCTCGGGGGCATTGACGACGTCCATACGCGGCACCACCCGCCGTCGGCCGGTCAGGGGATCGTGAATCTCGAAACTCGACGCGGTTTCCTGCGCTTTGGCTGCCAGGGCGGCAAGAATCGGCCGGTTCTCCTCATCCAGGACCAGTACGTGGTCGCGCAGGGACATCTGCGCGACGACCCACCAGATTCCGCCAACGGCAATCCCCCAGCGGAGAGCGAACTTCACCCACTTTTTCACACCAGCATCCATCGTGAAGGAGTGTACCCGGGGACGGGGAGTTAGTTTAGGGGTAGTCGATTGTCAGGCGATACGGCGGATCATGCCGTCGCGATGGCCGGAAGGAATGCCCCAGATCCCGGGGATGGGTCGCCTGCAATCGGGGCAGAGGCCGTCGGCCCGCATGCGGGTCTGCTGGACGAGGAAACCGTGACGCGATACGAGCAGGGCGCCGCAGTGATGGCAGCGGGTATTCTCGTAGTCGCCCACCTGCCCGGGCAGGTTGCCGGGATAGACGTACTTGAGTCCGGCCGAACGGGCGATGTCGACGGCCCGCAGCAGATCGGCACTGGTGGTGCGGCGAAAACCGTCGGTCATTTTGTAGTCGGGATGAAACGCGGTGACGTGCCAGGGGATGAGCGGATCGACCGAAGCGATGAAGTCGGTCATGCGTTTGAGTTCGTCGGGAGCGTCGTTGAAGCCTGGGACCAGAAGCGTGACGATCTCGATCCAGAGGCCGCGATCCTTGACCATGCGGATGGTGTTCAGCACATGATCGAGCACTCCGCCGAGCTGCCGATAGTGTTTGTCGTCGAAGCTCTTGAGGTCGATCTTGTAACCGTCGAGATGCGGGCGGACATAGTCCAGCACCTCTGGTGTGGCATTGCCGTTGGAGATGTAGGCGCAGCGCAGGCCGCTTTGTCTGGCAAGTTTGAATACCGCGACGGCCCATTCGGAGGTAATGAGAGGTTCGTTGTAGGAACTGGCGATGACCGGGGCGTTGTGCTGGAGGGCGGCGGCAACAATCTGGTCTGGCCTTACGAGCGTGGCGTTGGCCGCGGCCGTGGGATCGCGAAGCATCTGCGAAGTCACCCAATTCTGGCAGTAGCCGCAGTGGTAGTCGCAACCGAGCATGCCGAAGGTGAGACAGTCCGATCCGGAAAGCAGGTGATAGAAGGGCTTCTTTTCGATCGGATCACAATTAAGCCCTGCCACGTAGCCGAAAGGGACGCGGAGGGTGCCGTGGTCATTGAAACGCACGCGGCAGACGCCGTCGCGGCCGGGCTTGACGAGGCAAGTGTGGCCGCAGGCAAGGCACTCGATGTCGCCGTTGTCGTGGCGGCGCGTCAGTTCGGCGGCCGCAGGCGCAGTGTGCTGGGAAAGCACCCGCTTGATGGAAAGGAGCTTGTCCTTGTCGGATATGACGGGAAGGGCCATATCGCCATTATAGTTCATTTTGCGGCGGGCGGTCTGGACGATGATGGAATGCCGAATCCGGTGTCGGTGGGCGAAGCGGGGACCGGCGGCTTGCTCAAAGCCTCGATGTCCCTGGCAACCGGATGCCATGTCTCGGGGTTGGGACCGGCACTGATCTCGACCTGACCGGCCGTCAATCCCAGGTCGGCCAGGTGCTGTTTGACCGCATCAGCCCGCGCCATCCAGGCGGGATCGGAAGCCTGTCCGTCGATGAACAGCCGAAGCGGCGGGGCAGCGTCGGTATCAAGCAACATCAGGTCGATCTTGGAGCGACCGAGCGAATTCAACCGTGGACCAGTGAAGTGTTGCGGATAGAGCGTGGCGTCGGCGCGCGCCCCCCTTGCGGCCTGGGTGTCAAACAGTCGGGTGGCCAGCGGAACCTCATCCGGCGACTGGAAAAATGTATCCTGTGCGGTTTGCGCGGACTGGCTTGAGGAGCACCCGGCGAGAAGCGGCAGCCAGAGCGCAGCATGCACAATGCAGAATGAGACACCTGGGATCTGGAATGTGAGACTTGAAGGTTGAGATTTCATGTTTCGCCTTTCATTCCGCGAACAGGGCGCTGTTCATAAGCCCGATCATGGCCGGGCCAGCAAGCACGATCAGCACGGCCGGGAAGATGAACAACACGACCGGAAAAGAGAGTTTGACGGACGCCTTGGCTGCGATCTCCTCGGCGCGGCTTTGTCGTTCGAATCGCAAGGTATCGGCCTGAACACGCAGAGCGGCGGCGATCGAAGTGCCGAATCGTTCGGCCTGAATGATCATTGTCGCGAGGGTTTGTATTTCCGGCATGCCGGTGCGGATACCGAGATTGCGTAGCGCTTCGGCCCTGGGGACGCCCACCCGTGTTTCCATATGAGTGATATCCAGTTCCCGTGACAATGAGGGATGACCGAGGGCAAGCTCGTGTCCGACTCGCTGCATGGCGGCGTCGATCGTGAGGCCCGCCTCGACGCAGACGACCAGAAGATCCAGAGCATCGGGAAGGGCGATCTGCAAGGCCCGACGATGCGACCGGATGCGCGACCTGATCCAGAATCCGGGGATCATGTATCCGGCCAGCGCGCCACTGGAAATGCCCAGGAGCATGTTCCCCAGCAATAGCCCCAGGACATACCCGCCGGCAAACCCGGCGAGCAGAAGAAGAAACTTGAACCCCATCACTGCGCGGATGGCGGCCGGATTGTAGATTCCGGCAAAGGCAAGCTGACGCCGAATGGCGGACTGCTTCTCACGCGTCTTGGGCATGAAGGGGCTGGCGGCGGCCTCCCCGATGTGCTGAACGAACTCGCCAATGGAAGGTCGCTCAATCCTGCGCGACGGACCGGACTGACGCGAGCGCAGCCGGTTGCGCACCTTGTCCTGGTCGCCGCGAAAGAGAAGGCTCGCCAGAATCCAGGCGACCATCGAGGTCATCCCCGAGAGCGAACCGATGAACAACATTTGCTCCACCATGGCCCGACCTCACGCCTTGACGTTGACGATTCTGCGAATCACAAACAGACCGATCATCTGCAGCGCGAAGGCGATGCCGATGAGCAGTTTCCCGGTTTCGGTCCTGAGCAGCACCGACGCGTACGCCGGATTGAGCGCCCAGGATACGACGAACAACACCGCTGGAAAGGCGAACAGGATGTAACCCGTGAGGCGTCCTTCGGCGGTGATGGCTTTCACATGCTGCTGCAACTTCACGCGAGCGCGGATCATCGAGGCGATGTTACGCAGCACCTCCCCCAGATCTCCGCCGGTCTGACGCTGGATAAGGACCGCGGTTATGAAGAACGCGAAGTCCGGCGATTCGACCCGAATGGACATGTCGCGCAGCGATTGGTCGAGCGATTGCCCCAGAGAGTGCTGATCATAGCAGCGACGAAACTCCGGACCGATCGGCGCCGGCAGGTCGTCACCCATCATCTGGATGCCCGTCGCCAGACTGTGGCCGGCTTTCAGTATCCGACAGAGGAAATCCAGGGCGTCGGGAATCTGCGACGCGATCTGCCGCTGCCGCCTGGCGCGGCGGGCATTGATAACGAGCACGGGCACGTAGCCCATGGCCGCAGCGCCCACAGCGCCGGCCAACACCGACTCCATTGCGGAGGCAACGACCACGAATCCAATCAGTCCGAGAAGCCCGCAGATGCTCAGCACGCGAGCCAGATTGGCATCCGGAAACGCCTGGATGAGCTTGCGATTGAGGTTCTGGAAGAACACGCTGCGGGCCAGTACGGGCGGCAGACCATTGATTCTCAACACGACCGACGGGCCTTGTTGCCTTCCCAGCAGAGAATCGACCTCGGATCGGCCGTCGGAATGCAGGCGACGGGAGATAGCCTTGCGGCTGCCGTCAAGCCGGTCCACCAACAGGCGGGCTATGCCCCAGCCGAACATGGCGGCGGAGAGCGAAACCAGGAGAATGAGTTGCCAGACGTCCATCGCCAATCACCTCGTTTCGCTTGGGCCTTCTCCCGGCAAACGGACGATCCGGCGTTCGAACAGGGATGGCGGAAGCTGCATCCCGCGATGCTCGATACGCGAGAGGCACCTTGGCAGGATGCCGTGACAGACGAACTGACCCTCCGCGTGACCGTCTGAGCCGACGCCGGTCTGCTCGAAGGTGAATATGTCGTGCATCTGCAGGTTCTCGCCCTCGATGCCGGCAATCTCGCTGACGTGGGTGATCTTGCGATGCCCGCCGGTAACACGACGCGTCTGTACGATCAGTTGGATGGCCGAGGCGATCTGAGCCCGCATGGCCCGCATGGGAATGTCGTAGCCGGCCATCAGCACCATCACTTCGAGGCGCGAGAGGGCGTCCCGAGGATTGTTCGCATGCACGGTCGTCATGGAGCCTTCGTGGCCGGTGTTCATGGCCTGGAGCATGTCCAACGCCTCCCCGCCGCGTGTTTCGCCGATGATGATGCGGTCGGGGCGCATACGGAGGCAGTTTTTCACCAGGTCCCGCTGGGTGATTTCGCCCTTGCCCTCGATGTTGGCGGGACGCGTTTCCAGCCGGACAACGTGTGGCTGCTGAAGCTGAAGTTCGGCCGCATCCTCGATGGTGATCACTCGCTCATCATTGGGGATGTATCGCGACAGGCAGTTGAGCAGCGTGGTCTTGCCCGAGCCGGTGCCTCCGGAGATCAACACGTTGCAGCGAGCACGGACGGCGGCGGCCAGAAATTCGATCACTTCCCGGGGAAAAGCGCCATGTCGCAGCAGATCTTCGGCCTGAAGCGGCTTGCTGCCGAAACGGCGGATGGACATGGCGGGACCGTCCAGCGCCAGCGGTGGAATGATCGCATTAACGCGCGAGCCGTCGGCCAGTCTGGCGTCGGCCATCGGCGACACTTCGTCAATTCGCCGACCGACCTGGGCGACGATGCGATCGATGATCTGGCGGAGATGCTGGTTGTCGCGGAAGGTTGCTTCGGAAAGCTCGATGCGACCACGACGCTCGACGTACACCCGATCCCACCGGTTGACGAGGATGTCGCTCACGGCCGGATCCTTTAACAGTGTTTCCAGAGGTCCGAGGCCAAACGTCTCGTCCATGACCTCGTCCATTAGCTTGTCCTGCTCGGCCGAGGTCAACAGGTTTTTCTCCGTCTGGCAGATGTCACGGATGACGTTACGCACCTCCTGGCGGACGGTGTCCTGGGGCATGGCGCGCAGGTTCTGCATGTCCAGGCGTTCAATGAGCTGCTGGTGTATCCGTACGCGAGTCTTCTGGAGGTAAATCTGCCGTTCGGTGAGCGGAGCGGCCTGGGGCGCGGTATCCGGGACGGAAGCGGCAATGGATATCGCCGGCGTTGCACGCGCCGTATCGGATATGTCGATTGCGGGCGGCGGAGATTTCGGAGGCGGCGCCGCGACGACAGCCGAGTTTCGTGAGAAAAGACCCATAGTTTCTCCTGTCGGCTCCTTGTTCAGGCTGCCTTTCGGGCGAGGGTGTCGGCGAACTCGAACAGGCTAAGGCTCATGTCCGCCTTGGGAGTTCTCAGCACAACCGGTTCACCGAAATTGATCGCCGCGATGGCATTCTTGAAGTCATTGGGGATCATCCAGTCGATCTTCAGTCCGAGGCTTCGCTCAACCTCTTCCGGAGCGATATCCCAGCCCTTTTTCACATAGCGATTGACAACGATGCGGATCTTGGACGAGTCAATGCCCAGCCGACGCATGGCATTCACAAAACGCTCGGTGTTCTTGGCGCTGGGGACGTTAAGCTGCATCACCAGAACATTCATGTCGGCCGCCTGAAGCACCGTGTTGTAGATCGGATCGATGTGCATCAGCGAATCCAGCACCACATAGTCGTACATGCGCCCGAGCACGCTCAGCAGTCGGGCCATCCCTGGCTGGCTCACACGCTGGCCATCCTCGGGAAGTTCCGGCCGGGCCAGAACCGCCAGCCCGGAGGGAGCATGCAGCGACAAGGCGTTGTCCAGAAGCTGGGGATCGAGCTTGTCGGTCGACTCCATGATGTCGGCGATCGTGTAGCGGGCGCGCAAGTCGAAACTGGAGGCCACGGCCCCGCGAACCAGATCCAGATCAAGCAACACGGTCTTGTGGTCGCGGGCCAGCGACGCGGCCACATTGCACGCCACCGTCGTCGAGCCACAGCCGCCCTGCGAGGGAATGAAATGGACGATCTTGGCGCGCTTTCCCATGCCGTGAAGATTGGCCACGCGCTCGATGCCCGCGCAGAACCTCTCCTCGTTGATCGGCAGCGGCACAAACTCCTTGATCCCAAGATGCATGGCCTCCATCAGCAGATGCGGATCCACCGTCTGCGACAGAACAAAGAAGCTGACGCCGTGGAACTGCCCTGACAGCGGTCCAACGCGTTTGAGCGCATCCTCCGGATTCCTATCGAGATTGACGATGACAAGCTGGGGCGCGGCCGGCCGTGCCAGCAGCGAAGGCAATGAGTCAATTGTCGAAAGCTGCGTGGCGACGTTCACACCAAGATTGGCCAGGAAATTGGCCATTTCCGTGCGGTTGGCCGAGTTGGGGTCCACAACGATACAGGAGAGTTGATTCATCATAGGCACATATCCCTCATCAGATCTCGATAGGCCGCGAGCGATCAGTTCTGAGGCGGTTGAAATCCGTGTGCGCCGTAGAACCGGGGCGGCGCGGACTTTGCCGTTGCGGGCGGCGTGGCCGGCCCGCCAATGTCCTGGTTCAGAAATAGGTCGGTCTCGGACGGGTGTCGCCAGTACTGCCCTGGAACCGGGGATACCTGTGACGGGTTCATCGCCTCGACCAGTCGAGGCGTCACCAGCACGACGAGTTCGGTTTCCTTCCGCTGGTATTTGACTGACCGGAACAAAGCGCCCAGCACGGGCATGTCGCCAAGCACGGGGACCACGTCCTTCGATGCATTGACGCTTTGATTCAGCAGACCGGCAATGGCGAAGGTCTGACCTTCGGTCAACTCGATCGTCGTGTTCACCTTCCGCTGCGTCAGACCCGGAACGACATAACCGTCAAACTTGACTGCTGTGGTGAAGTCCAGATCGGAGACCTCCGGAGCGACCTTCAACTGGATCTTGCCGTCGCCGGTGACGACGGGCGTGAAGTTCAGCTTTACGCCAAACTCGCGGAATTCAACCGTGACGGCGGGGCTTCCACCGCTTTGGGCGCCCCCTGAAACGGGGATCGGGAACGAACCACCCGCCAGAAATGAGGCTTCCTGGCCGGACACCGTCACCAGTGTGGGCTCGGCAAGAACACGCAGCAGATTGTTCTGCCGAAGCGCTTCGACAAAGTACTCAAGATAGAATGACCCAATCTGCCCCGCGCCGTAAAGCGTCACTCCCGGCCTGACGACGGGCGGCGTTCGCGTAAAGCCGGCGGCCGGTGGAGTGTTCCCAACCGGACCGCCGGGCAGAATGCTGGTGGGGTTGACCTGACCAATGTTGGAACCTCCGGCGAAAGCGCCGTCGCCATAGGCGCCGTTGAAACCAAGCGCCTGTGTGGCCTGGCGAGAGACCTCCGCGAATCGCACCTGTAGTTGCACCTGCCGTCCGCCCGTCACTTCCAGCAGGTTCAACACCTTCGTTCCATAAGGGGAGGCAACCTGCACCGCCTGTTCGGCCACGGACGCACTGGGCGCGCGCCCGGACAGGACGATACTGCCATTGGCGGATGTCACCTCGATCTTCGCGGCCGGAAATAGCTGCTTGAGTTGCTCCTGGAGCACCCCGATGTCAGCAGTCACAACGACATCGATCATCTGCGACGCATCGCGCTCGTCCCAGATGACAAGTTGAGTGGCGCCGGCCTTTTTGGGAGTCAATAGGATGCTGGTTTCACCGACGGAACGCGCCACCGCGACGTCCGGATCGGCCACGCTCAATCGCTTGTAGGGGGCGATGGTGCGCACGACCGCGCTCTTGCCGGTCAACAGCCTGATCTTTCCGTTCTCAAGCCCTTCGGTGACGAGCTGAGACTCGACGCCGCGCGCCTCGGCCGGGGTGAGCAGTACCGAGAGCATGGCCAGTGTACCCAGAACAGTTGCTCGAAGTACGAGGCTAATCATGGTTGCCTCCGATCTGCTTGTGTTCATCCTGGGTGCCGGTCAGAGCCGATCCCGCCGACGCGTCCTTCTGTTCGTAACGAACGGTCGTCAACTCACTTCCGTTGATCACCTCGACCGTGCGAATCCGTACCCGCGGAGCCGGCTTGCCAACAGGATCTTCGACGGCCAGAACGGGCTCCCTGGCCGGCCGAGTGGCGGGCCCATTTGCCGCCGGCAGGCTGGCGGGCGAAGCCAACCACGCGGCGAACCAGTCGGGCGCTTCGGCCGCCCGCTCCAGCAGATCAGCCATGCCTATGCCGGATTTGGACGCGGCTATGGCGTTGTCCGCCTGTCCGCGCAGCGCGAGTCTGAGCCGGGCGGAACTGCTCACAAACTCGATGATCTCGGCCTGCCTCGGCGTTACGAGCAGGGTCACGCTTCGGCCCGGTGGAACTTCGGTCTTCTCGGTCTTCTTTCCGAGCGTGCCCGAGGCATCCACACGCTGGCCCACGGCGACCACCTTCACGTTCTCAACGACCGTCTTCGCGAGAGGTTGATTGGTCTTGTCGTCAGCCAGAGTTGACACCACATCAACATGGTTCCCCGGAGACACAAAGCCGGCCACACCGGAGAACTCATTGACTTCGACCGTGACCAGTCTCATTCCGGGCGGCACCAATGCCTGAACTCCCCCTTCGGATCCGGCCGGGGCCAGCATCGGCTCGACGATCACAAGGCCGCGTACAACCGGCACCGTGGCGACGCGCCCCACCAGCTCGGATGTCGACTTGAACGCCGACTTCGGCAGCACCCCCTCGGGCAGTTTCTCAACAGCAAGATCCTGCTCGCTCAGGACAGCTCCCGGCGAAATGTCAACGCGCGCCACGACCACACCGGCCATGCTCCCGGAAACGCCTCCGGCTTGACGGGAGCGAACCAGCAGGTCGCGACCGAGTTTCGCGGCCACCAGCCCAAACGCCAGCGCCAGAACAAATGGAATCCAATTCTTCCACACCATAATCGACACCTCTCCCAACGGAGTCTCTTCATTGGGTCGGATGGATCGGTTGTGAGGTTTAGGGGGTTATCTCCGCCTGACGCGAGTTTTCCGAGAATGACGTGCCTCGTTTGACAATCGCCGATGCGGTGGCGCATGCAGGGCTCAGCCTTCTCGGCGCATGCTGGCCGTGCCGCGAACAGTCTTATTGGCTGAGATCAACTGCAAAGGGCGCAAGCCTCCGCCCACCACGCTCCAGTTGCACTGCACGCTGACTGTGATCGTCTGCGACCCGGTTGCCGCAGCCACATTAACAGGCGTGGTGCTGATAATACAGCCATAGTCTTGCAGGCCGGCGGCGGTCAAAGACGCCGTCACCGCCGCGTTCACGTCCGTATTGGTGGCCCCGGCCACGATTGCCGCCCTGACACCGTCGCGAGCCGCCCCCTGCAGGCTGTGCTTGATGTAGAAGTAGTATCCGAACTCGATCGTGCCAAACGCCAGACCAAGAAGCACCGGCAACACCAGCGCGGCTTCCAGCACGGTGTTCCCTCGAGCCGACTTGCGAAGTCTGGTCATGACAGAACCCTCCACCACAACACCAGAAAAACCGCCCCCAGCACTGGTGTGGCATAGGGCAAGGGCTTGTCCACTGCCCGCTCATGCGTCAGCGAATATGCCGCGGCTTCGGCCCCGACCAGTCGCACATGTCGCAGGCTGAGCGCCACCAACACGGTTCGGCCGAGCAATCGCATCAATCGCCCTTGAATCACGCACTGCGCGAGTACCAGACACATGCCCACAAGGGCAGCGGCCAGGAGCACCAGCAACGCGCCGGCCGGACCGATCCAAGCGCCGACGGCCGCCAGCAGTTTCACATCCCCGCCACCCCGTACGCCGAGTATGAACATCGGCAGCGACAGCCCGCCGCCAACGGCAAGCCCCAGCAGTGACGCCATGGGGCCCACGGTGCCGGCGGGACTGATAGCCTGAAGCAGACCTCCCGCCAGCAACGGCAGCGTCAGCCAGTTGGGAATACGACGATGCCTGACATCGACCCAGGCGGCAATGAACAATGCCGCGATCAGTGGTGCAAAGGGGATGAGTCGTTGCCAATGCATGGTTACAGACCATCGCTCACTCTGGCCCATCGCGCAACCACTTTGGAGCCAAAAGTCGTGATGATGGCGATGGCCGCGATGATGATCAGTCCGGCCACGAGAACGTATTCCACGATCTCGGCCCCCTGCTCGTCGGCGATCAGACGCTTCATGGTGTCAAAGAATCGCATATCCTTCACTCCGGCGTCATGCCAAGGCATCACATGACGACGCCCGGGCTCGCCGATGGCGAGCCTGGGCGTCCTGGTACCCCGCTGCAGCGCCTTTGCCGGACGCCTCACAGCGCCTTGTCCACCGCGGTCCACTTGGCCACAACTTTCGTGCCCACAGTGGTGATCACCGCAATGGCGGCCACGACGATGAGGCCGGCGATCAGCGCGTATTCCAGCACTTCGCCGCCGCAATCATCCTTAACCAACTTCGCGACCAGGTTCTTCAGAGCCTTCATGACCGACTCTCCCTTCTGAAAGGAAAACTCCCGCTCGCACGCCGACCCGCCGGTCGGACATGAGGGCAAGTGACGGTCTCACCCCGGCACAACACACGCGATTGCACCGGAACGCCAGGTACCGCGCACTGCCGCCGACTACGAGTCGGCATTCCGATCCTCCATGGCATCGGAGCCCGCCGCGCAATACCTGCCATCTGCCGGTAAGGTCATCGGTGGAGCATGGCGGCGTGTTTAGTGGCTTGAGCAGGAAATCCGCAAAATCTTGAAAAACCCCGTCCACAGTTCGGACCTTGTGCGATTATCGGGGGAGGAGAGAATCAGCCAGCTCGAAAACCACCTGAGTGGTCCCAGAATCAATCACATGGCGCCTCTGGCGGCGTCGAAGCCGTGACGTATTCACTTGACTTGGGGAATATCGGCCGCCAGCGTCGGGAGAACACCGGCCTTTACGCGATCGAGTTCTTCCTTGACCCAGGGGATTGCGTCGGCGTTTCGCTCCATCCACAGCGGCACGGGGGTCTTTAGCCCCTTCTTTGCGAGTTCGGCAAACTCGACCACGACATCCTCGCGACTGAAACTGGAGAGATCGTGTAGTTTGCCCATGTGGATGCAATCCGTGGGGCAGGGCTCCGTGCAGAGCGCGCAGAACAGACACTTGGAATAGTCGATCGCATAGCGCAAGAGTTCGCCGCCGGTGGCCTTGCCGGTCTTCTTGTCGATCTTGCGCGCGGCGGTCTTGTCGATGTAGATACAATCCACCGGACACGCTTTGGCGCATTGATCGCAGGCAATGCACTTGTCAGCCTCAAACTCGTGGATACCACGATAGCGCGGCGCAAAACTCAGCCGACGCTCGGGATACTGCACGGTCACGGTCTTCTGGAAAAAATACTTGAGCGTGATTTTCATACCCACGGCGATCGAACCGAGGGTGTCGAAGATATCCTGAAAATAGGCGCGAACCGTCATTTGGCGCAGTCCTTTCGCAAGCCAGCAAGAAGCAACCCGGCGAATTATTGCCGGAAGTCGCCGGCGAGTCCATGCCCTT
>CAYSSA010000001.1:22994-23235 GCA_964433485.1 uncultured Tepidisphaeraceae bacterium
ACACCCCGATGGCGGTTTGGGGGAAGTTGAGGTGACTCACAACCAATAGTATTCCTATAGAATTTATATATTGCGGTTGACTACCTCTCCGAAATTCGTAGAATTCTGCCCCTTCCGGGGTGGTTGGAAAGGATGGAAGATCATGAGGCCGTTGGGTTTGCTGATCGTCAGCGTGCTGCTGACGTTGGCCGGCTGTGACCGGTCCAAGACAGGCGGTGCATCGGGTAATGGTGGCGATCCG
>CAYSSA010000001.1:23257-25259 GCA_964433485.1 uncultured Tepidisphaeraceae bacterium
ATATTTCGCCAAAGTCACCCATGCACAAGCGGTAATGGGCGTGGCAAGTGGCGAGTTCGCCGAGGCGATCAAGCCGGCGAAACTGACCACCCGCGTGTTCAATGCGGGCCCATCGCTGGTTGAGGCTCTGTTTGCCGGGGAAGTGGACATCGGCTATGTCGGGCCGGGGCCGGCACTTGCGGCGCAGGTCAAGTCGCGGGGCGAAGGCATCCGCATTGTGGCCGGGGCGGCTGCCAACGGGGTGTTGATCGTGGCCCGCAAGGACAGCGGCATCGAGAAATTGGAGGATCTGAAGGGTCGGAAGATCGCGACGCCTCAGTTGGGCAACACACAAGACATTGCGGCGCGGCATTTTGTCACGGCCGTGCTCAAACAGCCGGACGCGAGCACTATTCTGCCGGTGCCCAACGGCGAGCAAGCGGCAATGATGAGCCGCGGGCAGATCGATGCCGCATGGGCCGTGGAACCATGGGGATCGCGTCTGATTTCCGAGACGGGAGCGAAGCTGATAGGCAAGGAAGAGGATCTATGGCCGAAGCGCGAAGTGAATCTTACGGTGGTGGTGGTGACGCCGGCGTTTCTTGCCAGGCATCCGCAGATGGTGGAGAAGATGCTGAGCGTCCATCGAACGTGGACGACGCGCCTGGCGAGCGAGCCCCAGAAGCACGCCTCGGCGCTGAACGATGCATTGGGCGCCCTGACGGGAAAAAAGCTGTCGCCGGGTGTTGTGGAGTCGTCGCTGAAAAACGTGAAGTTCACCGATGAGCCGCTGGATGAAACGCTCCAGACCATGGGCAAATGGGCGGTTGAGTTGGGTTTTCTGGCTCGACCGCCGGAGTTCGGGGGGTTCGTGGATCTGTCCATTTTGCGAAAACTGCAGGCCGAGAAATGATGTGGAAGACGGACTCAACCCCAACCGGCACCGATCCGGCGTCCCGCAATCGCGGCACGTCGGAGCGCGGCCACGTCTCGCTTCGCGGCATTGAGAAGCGTTTTGCCGGAGCGACGGTATTGGCCGAGATTGACCTGGAATGTCGCCCCGGCGAGTTCGTGGTTGTCGTGGGGCCGAGCGGCTGCGGCAAGAGCACACTGTTGAACATCGTGGCCGGCATGTCCCGTCCCGATGCGGGCATGGCGACGTTGGACGGACACGCAATCACCTCGCCTGGACCCGAGCGGGCGATGGTGTTTCAGGATCACGGCCTTTTTCCCTGGCTCAGCGCACGGGAGAACGTCGAGTTCGGATTGAAGATGCGTGGAATGCCGGCTTCGGAGCGAGCGGATCGCGTCAACAGTGCCCTTCGCATGGTGCATCTGTCGCACGCCGGAAGCAAGCTCGTTCATGAATTATCCGGGGGAATGCGGCAGCGCGTGGCCATCGCCAGGGCGATGGTGCTTGATCCGGCCGTGCTACTGATGGATGAGCCCTTCGCGGCGCTGGATGCTCAGACCCGGACACTGCTGCATTTCCAGGTACAGGAACTGTGGCTGGCGGCGAAGAAAACGATTCTGTTCGTGACGCACTCGGTCGGGGAGGCCGTGCGTCTGGCCGACCGGATTATCGTGCTGGCAGCCAACCCCGGTCGGATTCGCCGCGAGATTCGAGTGGATCTTCCGCATCCGCGGAATTTCGACAGTCCGCAGATCTCGGAAGTCGTGCGGCAGGTCCGTCGGGAAATCGAAGACGAGGTCAATCGTGTCAACGAGCAAATGGGCGACGATCGCTGGAAGCCTTCGACGGCTAGTGATATGGATTTTGATACTATCGACCTGGGAGGCGGCATATAGGGCGATTGGTTGGAAGCACTACATATTTCCCGCGCCTAGCCACATTCTTGACGCGACGTTGTCCATGCTCGGCGGGAACACCGAGTTCGGGGCTCCGCTGGAAAGCGGGTGGCCCTGGGCAAACGCGACGCAATCGGCCGGTCCGAGTCGCGCTCCGCTGGTCATGGCGAATCTGGTGAGCATGTGGCGGCTGGCGCAGGGGTTTGTCCTGAGC
>CAYSSA010000001.1:25269-25999 GCA_964433485.1 uncultured Tepidisphaeraceae bacterium
TTGCTGGGTTCATTGCTTGGGATCGCCATGTGGCGCAGCGAGGAACTGGACAAGCTGCTCGGGCCGTTGTTCCTGGGGCTTCAGACCCTGCCGAGCGTCTGCTGGGTTCCGTTGTCGGTGCTGGTGTTCGGGTTGGAGGAACGGGGGGTGCTGTTCGTACTGGTAATGGGCAGTTTCTTCGCAATTGCCATCGCGCTGAGGGATGGACTTCGGACAATTCCGCCTCTGTATCAGAGGGCCGGTATGATGCTGGGAGCACGCGGCTGGCGGCTGTATTTCTATGTGCTTCTGCCGGCGAGCATGCCGGCGATGGCCAGCAGTCTGCGGCAGGGGTTTTCATTCGCATGGCGGTCGCTGATGGGGGCCGAACTGATTTTCGCCACGCGTAGCGAGGGCCTTGGGCGACTGCTTCAGTTGGCCAGGGAAGTCCACGGCGACGTAGCCCGCGTACTGTCGGTGATGCTCATCATGATTCTGATCGGCATGGCCGCGGACCGATTTGTCTTTGCGCCGCTTCAGGTCCGCGTGCAGCGACGCTTCGGACTGGGTTGAACGGGCCACGGACCAATTTGTGCGGGCCCGGAATCAGGGCGACGGACGGACCTTGCCATACTGCTGGCGAAGCAGGCGGATGGCGGTGTCCACGAGGGTTTCGCCGCTGCCCTGGGCGCAACGGGCACTGACGACTTCGTAGTTGCCCTCGGCATAGGCTCGCGCGGTGGGAATGTAG
>CAYSSA010000001.1:26018-26836 GCA_964433485.1 uncultured Tepidisphaeraceae bacterium
AATTCGGCAATGATCGTGTGCTTGAACGGCGAGCCATGTTTGATGGCCAGACCCAGCTCGACGAATATCTCGCCGGGCAAGGAAACCCATGCGACATCCGGACCGAGCGAGATGACCTGCACCTCGACCTCCCAAGGCTCGCCCTTGCGGTCTATCACATCGGCGACCTTGAATGCCTGCACCTGGTCCATGAACCTGGGCGGAGGCTTGACACCCTGATCGATCTGAGACCAGACCAGCCTCGCAGCTTCGATTTCCTGTGGCCCGATCTGAGGGCAAGGGAGTTTGACCATCGCGGACGCAGATTGCAGCGGACCCTGACCCGCCGGTTCGACACGTTCGTAGCTGCGCAGCACGTTGGCCGCGAGGATGGCGCCGAGACGGGCAGCCTCAACCTGACCCTTCTGCGGGCGGGGGGATTGCACGTTGATATGGTTGATGTCGCCGGCACAGCCGATGGTGAACATCGTGAGCATGTCGGGGCCCTGGGTGTCGGCCAGAATCCTGGCCAGAACGTGCGGATAGTCGGCCGAAATGTGCATGCCGCCGACGGTGTCGAGGTGCATGGCGAAGTTCACGTATGTCGCCAGTGGTCTGGGCAGCTTATCGAGCGTCTCGAAGAGAACGACCGGCACGCGCGGGTCTGTGGGGGCGGTGGAACGGATGATGCGGGGATTGAGCTTGCCGGGGTTCCAGCCGACGGTGCCGTCGGTCATGTGGAAGCGCCGGTTGAAGGCGAGATTTTCCTCGATGCCGACGGCGGCCGAAGCGCGGGCGTCGGCCATGGCGCCGCTGGCCTGCGTGATGGCCTGGGCAAT
>CAYSSA010000001.1:26857-27478 GCA_964433485.1 uncultured Tepidisphaeraceae bacterium
ATACTCCGACGCCAACGGATGTTTTCCGCCGAGAGCGTCGAAACGGCGTGTCCCGGTGTCAAAAATGGGACCGGTGTGGGCATGGGTAGCGCTGATCATGATGTTCGAGGCCGGAATACCGCACTGTTTCTCGGCCAGAACGCGCGCTTCCTGAACGACGGAGCGCAGGGTGGTGATGACGTCGAGCGACACCAGCGCGGCTTTTTCGCCGTCGCGCTCGAGGACGATGACCTTGGCGTAGAGTTCATCGTGAACTCCCTCGGAGGGGCGTTCACTATAGTATCCGGCCAGAGGAATGCCGACCGGAGGCGTGATCTTCACGGCGGCGGCGCCGACGCGAAGCTCGCCCGCGCGCACGTTCGCGGCAAAGATCAGCAACAGACAGGCGATGATGCGGTGTCTCATGGTTTCACCAGTGATTCGACGAATTCCTTCGCGCGTTTCGCCTCGGCCGTGACCTGTTTCGCATCGCCCTTCTTCAGTGTCTCGATCACCAGGGGGCCTTTGGTGAAGCCCCCCTGCTTGAGGGCGGCCATCACCCTGGGGAAATCCACCTGGCCGTCGCCGGGCGTGAGCAAAACTTCCTTGGGAGGCTTGAAATCCTTGATGGATACACCCGCG
>CAYSSA010000001.1:27592-30449 GCA_964433485.1 uncultured Tepidisphaeraceae bacterium
GCCCGGCACTGCGGGCCGGTGGCGTTGAGGCCGCCGTGAGGTTTCATACTGATGCCCATGCCCTTGTCCGCCGCGTAGGCGCAGCATTCAGCGATGGCCTTGAGGTAAGTGTCATAGAGTTGCGGGCTGCCGACACCGCCCATGAGGAGGTTGCGGCAACCGACGATGGCGCAGCGGTCGATGAGCCGCTTGAGCGAGTCGATTCCGGACTGCAATGATTTGTCCACGGCGATATTGCCGCCATAGACGGAGACAACGACGAGCTTTCGCTGCTTGATCTCGTTGCTGATTTCCATCGCTTCGGCTTCAGGGATATTGGATGTGATGATGATGCCACGAGAGAGCTTGGCGGTCATCAGGCCAACATGGGTGAATCCGGCCTCTGCGATACCGTCGAGAGCAACATGATAGTCAAAGGCGTCCCATGGACGGGTGTAGCAGCCGATCTGCCAAAGCGATTCGGCGGCAAAGGACGGGGCCGCCGCAAGGGCCATCGAGGTCAGAAGGAATTCTCGCCGAGAAGACTGGTAGCTCATAGTTAACCCTCGCGGATTTCACGCCTGGCGGAATCGAAGATCATTCGCCTGCCGGTGTCCATTGAGCGGACGGCCATGAGTGTCGCCACCGCGTGCTGGTAGCCGGCGTCCAGCGGCGCGTGGGGCGTGCCGCGACTGCGAACGCAGCGAAGCCAATCCTCGAAATGATCCGGCCGGGCGATTTCCTTGACCGGGTCACGGCCGCGGATGGCGCCTTTGTTCTTCGAGCCGCCTTCGGCCGTGAGCACCGGCGCGTTCCAATTGACCATGTCCATGGTGCCGACATCTCCGAAGATTTTGAAGGTATTGCCACTGCCGTTTCCGAAATTGGTGGAGTAGTGGACCAGGAAGCCTTCGGGATATTCCCAGACGGCCTCGACGTGATCCGGGCAGTCGAAGTTGTTCTCATCCTTCCAGGTGAAAGTGCCGCCGAGACAAATGCAACTCTTCGGGAACGTCGCGCCGGTGATGTAGTGGACCAGGTCGATGAAATGGCTGGCGAGACCCGGCACGGGCCCGTCGGAGTAGTCGCGGTAGCCGTACCAGCCGGAATAGCGGACGGCCGAGAAGGGCTTGGGCGGGCGCTCGCCGAGAAACTCGCTCCACTGGACGTCCTCTTCCCGAACGTCCCGCTTCAGGTAGCCATACCAGTATGGCCGGTCACCATTTCGACACTGTTCGATGCGTGCGACTTTACCGAGAATGCCGCTGCGATAGGCCTCTCGGCAGCCGGTGAAGGTGCCCATGCTGCGGAGCTGCGTGCCGATCTGAACGACGATGCCCGCGTCCCTGGCGGCATCGACCGCCTTGTTCAGCGCGTTCAGGTCCATCGAGATGGGTTTCTCCAGATAGACGTCCTTCCTGGCTGTCGCAATGTCATGCAGTTGCCGGGTGTGATGGTGATCGCATGAGCCAACGGTCACGGCGTCCACCTCCGGCATCGTCAGCAGGTCGCGATGCGAGGCGAACATCCTCGGTTCGCGTCCGTACCACTCCTTCGCCTTGGCGGCCGCCTGTTCGCGAGCTAGACGCCAGGGATCAGCGACAGCGACAATTTCCAGATTCTGGGTCTGGGCATGCTTGTGAACGCCGGGCATATGGACGTTACGCCCACGATCACCGCAGCCGATGATGCCGATGCGGAGACGATCATTGGCGCCGACCACGCGGCCATAGCTGGCGGCGGCCATGGACATTGCCGTGGAGACAACCGCCGAGGAACGCAGGAACCCGCGACGCGAGAACTCCGTGTGCATTTGAACCGCTCCTTTCAGGAAATGGGCTTCTCCAAGCCTGTCTACTTTGGATAATGACAGGTGTTTTCGCCTGTCTTTGGCCCTTGAAATCGGGATAATCCAAGGGCATGTTTGACCTACTTCTGCTGGGCCAATGGTTTCCCGGCCAGGTGAAATGTGCCTGGGCTTCTTCGACATTCGCTCCGAGGGCGGCGACGCTATCGCGTATTGAGCAACGATGGAATGTCGAATGTAGTCGGAAGGGCATTACTTTGTTCGATGGCCCGATGTGTCGCCTTGAAGGCATCCAGGTCGCGGGCGATAATCTGCTGCTTGCCATCAGCCGCACCAGCTACAAGGCATTCGTCGGCACCAACATGGCCGGACAGGGCCCGAACGAACCAATTCAGGAGACGGAATTAGCCAATCCGATCGGGCTGAGCGTCGCCCTTGAGAGCGGCGACGGCCTGTTGCTTTTGGGCCGTCGCAATAATCGGGTGGCCTACTATCCGGGACACATTCACCCTTTCGCCGGCGCGATGGAAGGGAACGACCAGCCCGATGTCTTTGCCGACGCACTTCGCGAACTGCGGGAGGAGCTTGGGCTGAGGGCCGCGGATCTCAGTGAACTGCGGCTGGTGGCGATTGTCGCCGACCGCCTGCTGCGCCAACCGGAGTTGATCTTCATTGGCAAGGCCCGCGTGGATAGCCGTGCCATTGAGCATGGGCTCGACCCCACGGAGCATTGCGGCATCTTGACGCTCCATCGCGAGCAAATCGACGCCGCGCTGGCGGATACGGCAATGTGGACTCCCGTGGGTCTGGCGGCGGCCATGCTGTTTGGTCGCGAAAAGTACGGGCAGAATTGGTTTGAATTGCAACTAAAGCGGATGCGCGCCGACCGGCCAAACGCCTGAGGGCCAAGTGGGACTCGGCATCGGGGCATCTGTGTTGGATGCGCGCCGGCAAGACTGGAAACATGAACCCGGAGAGCAGGTCGGCGGCGCGGCCTGCTAATCCTTCGGCAGCCCGTCCAACGCCTTCTTCGCCTCGTCGGCCGCGGGCGTGCCGGGATATTGGTCAATG
>CAYSSA010000001.1:30459-48251 GCA_964433485.1 uncultured Tepidisphaeraceae bacterium
AAGAACGCCGGACGCGCGGACCTCGCCCGCACGCGGGCGAGGTCCGCGCGTCCGGCGTTCTTGTAGCTGTTGGCCAGATTCAGTGCTGCGCGGGCTTTCCCTTCGTTGGCACCGGTGTTGGCACGTTTGACAAAAGCAGCGTCTTTTTCATAGGCAGCAACCTCTTCGGCTGCGGCCGCGCCGGCGGGCAATCCGTTGAACTGCCTCGCGACATCTTTGAAGGCCAGGTAGGCCTGTTCGTCTTTCTTGTCGGTCTTGAGCTTCCTGGCGGCTGCGAGGGCCTCTTCAGCCCGCGTCGCCCTTGCCTTTTCCTGCTCGGCCTTCATCGCGGCCTCGAACGCCGCCTTCGCTTCGGGCATGGCCTTGATCGCTCTGAGCTTTTCGGCCGCCTGTTTCGCTTCGGCCAGGCCGGTCAGAAGCGCAATCGGCTCCAGTTTGGCAATGGCCGCCGCGTACTCATGTTTGCCGAGGAGTTCCTCGGCTTCTGTAACGGCGCCGGCGACATAGGTCGAAAGGTCCTTCTGCAATTGCTCCACCCGAGGCGCCAGCGTCTTGTCCTTGGCAGCGGCGGCGGGCACTTTGGCCATGGCTCGCGCGGCGCCGGCCATGTCGTTGCTCTTCACGGCGGCCTCCGCCTTGTCCAACGCAGCGGTTGCATCGGCCAGAGTCTTCTTGTCCATAGCGCGCGGGGTGAACTTCTTGAAAGCGTCAGCAATGGGCGCGTCCATCTGCGATGGATGTCCGGCCCACAGAACCTCCCCCGAAGGACTAATGAGGAATGTCTGCGGAATACCCCGCACTCCGAATTGTGCCGCCAGAGACGACTGATTCTGGGAGTCCAGCGAATGGAGCCACTTCATCGCCTTTTCCTCGATCCCTCGCTGCCATGCGCCCGCATCCCGATCCAGGCTGATACCGACGATCACCAGTCCCTGCGGACCGTATTGATCATTCACCTTGATCATGTGCGGCACTTCCGCCATGCACGGCCCACACCAGGTCGCCCAAAAATCCAGCAGGATCATCTTGCCATCCAGAGATGCCGAGCCGAATTGACTGCCGTCAACGCCCTTGGCAACCCACTGCGGCTTCTCGCCCACCGCGACCGCGCCGCCGGCAAACACCGGCAACAGGGCCACCAGCAACGAGCCAACCCATCTGCTGACATGATTTGGCATTTGATTCTCCTGATACGACACGGATTACCCACGTGATAAGGATTAAACGCCAGGGCCGCCCAATTGTTGCATTACGGTTTTGTCATGCCGGTGCAAGCCATAGGGGGTCTGACGCGGCAACGCGAAGGTTCGCGGAAGCGAGGGTATAATTGCCGTCATACATGCGTAATCAAGGTCGACTGCCGATCGACTGTGACCGAATCCTGTCCCGAATGGCCCTTCAAGATCAATAGCCCTAAGCCAATGCCCAACCGCCTAATTCACGAACAATCGCCGTATCTTCTGCAACACGCGCATAACCCTGTTGACTGGTATCCGTGGGGACCGGAAGCATTTGCCGCAGCCAGGGCGACAAACAAGCCGATCTTTCTTTCCGTGGGCTACTCGACGTGCTACTGGTGCCACGTCATGGAACGCCAGTCGTTTGAGAACCCGGCCATCGCGGAAGAGATGAACCGGCACTTCATCTGCGTCAAAGTCGATCGCGAGGAACGTCCAGATGTGGACTGCTTCTACATGAATGCGGTCCAGGTGCTGACACATCGCGGCGGATGGCCGATGAGCGTGTTCCTGACACCCGACGGCCGACCATTCTATGGCGGAACGTATTATCCTCCGGCCGACCAGCATGGGATGCCCGGTTTCTTGACGATTCTCTCAGCCATTGACCAAGCGTGGCAAGGAAGAAGAGATCAGGTCGAGCAGAGCTGTGAACAACTGATGGGGATATTGCGGCAGATCTCCAGGCCACCCGCGCCGCGGCGAGATCTGACTCTCGATGCCGATCTGACGCATGAACTGGTGCGCCGTTCCACGGCCGACTATGAACCGCAATTTGGAGGGTTCGGATCAGCGCCGAAGTTTCCGCGTCAAACGCTGCTGGAACTGGTTCTCGTGTATCTTCAGGCGCGGCCCGACGCCAAAGATCGGTCGAGGCTCTCTGGAGCACTTCGACACACGCTCGATGCCATGGCTGATGGCGGCATACACGACCACCTTGGCGGCGGCTTTCATCGCTACTCCACCGACGCAAGCTGGCTGGTGCCGCACTTTGAGATCATGTTGTATGACAATGCGATGCTGGCCTGGGTGTATGCGGAGGCAAGCAGAGCCGGCAGCCTGGTTGGCGCTGGGTGCGTGCCGAACGGAGAAGGCGAAGGAGCCGGCGCGGCCGCGCGATACACGCATATCGCCCGCGAAATCTGCATGACCAGTCCGCAAGGGGCCTTCTACACCGCATTCGACGCCGAAGTCGATGCATGCGAAGGCGAGCCCTACCTCTGGACGGCGGCCGAGGTTGACGAGGTGCTTGGGCCGGTTGACGGAGCGCTTTTCGCACGCCTTTATGGGCTGGATCAGGGGCCCAATTTCTCAGATCCTCATCAGGGGTCCGGGCGACCGGAAAAGAACGTGTTGTTCCGGCCCCGTCCGATAGCGCAGGCGGCCGTGGACTTGGGTATGACCGAAGCGGCACTGGAGGCGAGCCTGCGAGAGATGCGGCACAAACTCCTGACAACCCGGCGGCAGCGTAAGCAACCGCTGCTGGACACCAAGATCATCACGAGTTGGAATGCTTTGATGATACGATCGCTCGCCTTCTGCGGGCGCATCCTGCATGAGCCTCGATATATCGAGGCCGCCCGCTGCGCGACGGAGTTTCTGCTTTCGGTCCACCGCCGAGCAGATGGCTCGCTCTGGCGCACCAGCCGGGACGGCACGGCCCGGCATGATGCTTGTCTGGACGACTACGCCCTGCTGGCGCAAGCTCTGCTCGAACTGCATGAAGCCACCGGCGAGACGCAATGGAAGAGCCAGGCAGTGCAGATTGCCGAGCAGATGATTGCCCGTTTTGGCGATCTGCCGTCGGGTGATGCTTCGGCCGACGCTTCCGCACCAGATCCGTCCGCCGCCCCGTCCCAGGCCGCACACGCCTTCTTTTTCACGCCCGCCGATGCCGCCGACGTGCCGTTGCGCCAGCAAATCGCCCACGACTCCCCCCTGCCTTCGGGCAACGCGATTGCGGCCAGAGTGTGCATAAAGCTCGGCCGGCTCGATCTGGCCGCCGGGGTTCTGCGTACGTTCGCACGCCAGCTTGTGGAACAAGTTGAGGCAATGTCTTCCATGGCGACCGCGCTGATCGAGTATCTGGCGGTGGCCGCGCCCCTTCATGTGACCGCCGCACCGCAAGCCGGCCGACCCATGACGCCAGAGGAGTTGGCAGACGAGGTGGTCGAACTTCACGCCGCGTGGGCCAATCCGAGGCAACTGCATATCCTTTTTCGCATTCGTGACGGGTGGCACATCAACTCCAACCCCGCCGGCCGCGACCTGACACCAACGCAGGTGGCCGTCTTGGGCGATGCCGCGCCAACGGTGGCTTTGTACAAGTACCCCGAGCCGCGGCGGCTCAACATGGCCGGTGGGGACATCGCGGTTTTCGACGGCGACACGGTGGTTGAGATTCACTTCAAGGGTGACATGACCGGGATTGGACCGCTGCTGCTGTCGGCGGTGTACCAGGCGTGTGATACGCAACGTTGCCTGCCGGTGAGGAGTAAACAGTTCGAGCTGAACACGCCATGACCGCTCTTGATCGAGGTTCACCATGAGACTGCTTTTTATCGTCTGGCTTGTCGTTCTGACCAGTGTGTCATGTCTTGCCGTCGAACTGCCGCGCGGCACGCCCGAATCGCAGGGCGTGTCGTCCCAAGGCATCCTGGATTTCGTCGAGGCGGCGGACCGAATCGAGTATATGAACAGCTTTATGCTGTTGCGTCATGGCCACGTCGTGGCCGAGGGCTGGTGGGCTCCGTATGATGCACAGTCGCCACACTCGCTCTATTCGCTGAGCAAGAGCTTCACGTCGACCGCGGTTGGCATCGCCATCGCCGAAGGCAAGCTCAGCATCGATGATGAGGTGCTCAAGTTTTTTCCCGAAGATGCTCCCGCCCAACCGTCGAACAATCTCAAGTCCATGCGAGTCAGCGACCTGTTGCGCATGAACACCGGCCATCAGACCGAGCCGCCGCGTACCAACAATGAGACGTGGGTCAGGACGTTCTTGTCACATCCCGTGCCGTTCAAACCGGGAACACATTTCCTCTACAACACTTCGGGCACATACATGCTTTCGGCCATCGTGCAGAAGGCCACCGGGCAGACGTTGCTGGATTACCTTCGGCCTCGCCTGTTTGAGCCGCTGGGTATTGACAATCCGAGGTGGGAAACCAGCCCACAAGGCATTTCCTTTGGCGGGTCCGGTTTGCATATCCGCACGCGGGATATCGCCAGTTTCGGCCAGCTTTATCTGCAAAAGGGCAAATGGCAGGGCCGACAGATCGTGCCCGAATCATGGATCGACGCGGCGACCGCGCGGCAGACTTCCAACGGTAGCAACCCCAGGAGCGACTGGGACCAGGGCTATGGCTATCAGTTCTGGCGCTGCCGCAACGGCGCCTATCGTGGAGACGGAGCGTTCGGACAATACTGTGTCGTGTTGCCGGAGCAGGACGCGGTCATTGTCATCACCAGCGGCGTGAAAGATATGCAGGCGGTCATGAACCTGATCTGGGACAAGCTGTTGCCGGCGATGAAGCCGGGGACACTGCCGGCCGACCAAATGGCCGCCCGCAGGCTGGCCGATAGGCTCAAGGGGCTGTCGCTGCGAACGGTCCAGGAAGCCGGGTCGCCGGCAAAAGTGTTGGGGAAGAAGTTCGTGTTGGCCGCCAATGATCGCAAGCTGGAGTCCATTGCCCTTGAGGACGGCGGCAACGACAACACGGTGACGCTTGTGATGCGCGTTGATGGTCTTGAACAGCGGATCGCCTGTGGCCGGGGCGTATGGCAGAAGGGCCGTGTCACCTGGGACTCGCTGGTGCAGCAACCGGCCGCCGCAAGTGGAGCATGGACGGCAGACGACACCTTCACCGTTAAGGTCTGCTTCTACGAGACGCCGTTTGTGGTGACGATCACGCTGAAGTTCGGCCCCGGCGATGTTCAGATCAGCAGCGAAACCAATGTCGGCTTCGGCGCGACCAGACAACCGGCGGTGGTCGGCAAGGCGCAGTGACCCCTACTTCTCCTGTTCGATCCGATACAGATTTCCCTTGGTCCGCACAAACAGCGCTTTCCCCGCAACGGCCGGGGATGCCATCATCTCTTCTCGTTCCTCGAACTCGTTGGTCGCCAGGAGCATGTATTCCCGTGCGGGCTGGATCACGGTGGCGACGGCATCGTGGTTGAAGAAGTAGATCCGCCCGTCGGCATAGATGGGCGAGGCGGAATAGCCGCCGGGCAGGCGCTGCTTCCAGACGAGTTGCCCGGTCTTGGCCTCGACACAACCGGCCATGCCGTCGGAGCTGACCATGAAGAGCAAGTCGCCGATCAGCAGCAGGGATGGCCGGGATGGCGCGCCCTTGGTCATCTTCCAAGCCACATGACTGGCGGTGACATCGCCGCTGCCGCCGGGTTTGATCGCCCAAAGTTCCGGCTTCTCGTAGTCGTTGACGATGAATGCCAGACCGTGTCCGAAGATCGGCCGGGGCGTCATAGACCAGCCGTTGTAGCGCACTTTCCACAGTTCGCGCCCCGTAGCCGGGTCGTAGCCCATCACGGCCTTGGCGCCGGGACTGATCAGTTCCTCATGACCATCAACGTCGATGACAGTGGGGGTGCAGAATGCCTTGCGCGAATTGATGTGATACTGGCTGTAGTCGATGGACCGGTTGGTCTTCCATGCGGTCTTGCCGGTGTTCTTGTCCATTGCGATGACGTACTGCACATCGCGCCCGTCAACATGGACGATGAGTAAATCGCCCCAGACTATCGGCGACGAGCCCGGGCCTTCGTGGTGGTCACAGTTCAGGTCGCGTCGGCTCCAGAGAATCTTGCCGGTCTCTGTGTTCAGGCAGGCGATGCCATAGGTGCCGTAGTGTGCATAGAGCCGGCCAGCTTCGATAACCGGGGTCGGCGAAGCATAACTGTTGCTGGCGGCAATGTGCTCGGGCGCCTCGGTGTCGAATACCTTGATGTCGTGAACGATCTTTCCACTGGTCCGATCAACACACACGACGAACATCTGACGCCCGCTGGCCGTCGCCGTGGTCAGCCAGATCTGGTTGCCCCATATCACCGGCGACGACCAGCCAAAATCGTGTATCGCCGTCTTCCACACAATATTTCTAGTGCCGCTCCAACTGACCGGCAGACCGTTAGCGTCAGCATGGCCGTTGCCCTCAGGGCCGCGAAATTGAGGCCAGTTTTCGCCGGCTTCGACGAAGCCGGCCATCAGCGCCATCACCACGATCAACCTGAGCATCGCCATCTAATTCTCCTCTGTTGGCCGACACACCGAGTCTGCTGTAAAATACCGGTCCGTCGAAGCCACGTTTCAGCCAGCCCGCCTGCCAGGCATTTCGCCTGTCGCGTATTGTGTGTCTCGAGGCCGATATGGGCATTGATTTTGTCGACTGCTGCATCCGCATCGAGAAGGAGTTCGACCTTCCACACGGAATCCTGGACAGCCGCAAGTTGCGTGTCGATCGGAACGTTAGTGGTGTACCTGTCGGCCTTACTGTCGGCGACATCGCTGAGTGGGTGGAGGCACGTATGGTCGCGGCAGGCAGGGAACCGCCGCCCGACCTGTGGCCACGTGTACAAGCATGTATAGCGGCTACGGTTTACCAGCCTTCGGAGAAAGTGACGCCCACCGGCCGTCTCATTGAGGACCTGGGATTCTCTTTAGTGTGAATCAACTCGCTCTTGAGGAGGCCGACAAGAACCAGGTGGCAAGCGACAGGCAATCCTTCTCACTTGGCTTGAGCCCTCCTCGTCGCCGGTTCTTTCCAGGGAAAGTCAGGGCTGTCGACGCGGGCGGACTTGATCAGCGACTCGGCTTTGGCGATCAGCTCTGGCTTGCTGGCGGCCAGATCCTGGCTTTCACCGGGGTCGGATTTGAGATCGTAGAGCTCAAGCGGCCTGGCCGGACTTGTGCGCACCGCCTTCCAGTCGCCAAAGCGGATGGCCTGCGCCGGGCGGCCTTCATACAGCTCCCAGTAGAAATACTCACGCTGCGGCGCTGGGCCGCCTTTGAGGAAGGAGACCAGCGAAAAACCGTCGGGTTTGAAGGTCGGGGGAATCTTTGCGCCGCTGAGTTCTGCGGCCGTGGGCAGGAAATCCCAGAAGGCCCACGGCTCGTCACTGACGCGGCCGGCAGGAATCACGCCGGGCCAGCGGGCGATCGCGGCTTGGCGCAACCCACCTTCGTAAAGCTCGCGTTTGTATCCGCGCAGGCCGTTGGCGGCCTGCTGGAACAGCTTGCCGAGTTCGGACTTGGGTGGAAACGACGAACCGTTGTCGCCGCAGACGATCACCAGAGTCTTCTCGTCCAGCTTGAGTTCCTTGAGCAAGTCGAGCAGTCGGCCGACGTCGGAATCCAGCCGCGAGACCATGGCCGCGTAGGTCTTTTGCTGCAATGTCCAGGGCCGGTCGGCGTATTGCCCCACGGTGTCGATCTCGTTGCGCGCATGAGGCAGGGTAATGGAATAGAAGAGGAAGAAGGGGCGATCTTTCTGATCGCGCACCCACCGGAGGGTTTCGTCGGCGATCAGGTTCTGGGCATAGGTCTGGCCAATGCCTTTGCCGTCGTTTCCAGGCAGGCCGAACCGCGTGGCATCGTTGTAGAGGTACGTGGGGAAGTAGCTGTGGGCGTGGCGCTGACAGTTGTAACCGAAGAAGTGGTCGAATCCGACCTTCAACGGGCTACCGGTGGTGTCGAACATACCCATGCCCCATTTGCCGATGCAGGCGGTGGCGTAGCCCTCGCTCTTAAGGAGTTGTGCCACGGTGAACGTACCGGCCGGCAGAGGCAATTGTCCTTCGGGTTTGATCTCGCGATTGGCGCGGATCGGGCAGTGGCCCATGTGCAGGCCGGTCAGAAGCGAGGACCGCGAGGGCGCGCACACGGTCGTCCCGCAATAAGCCTGAGTGAAACGCGTCCCCTCGGAGGCCATACGGTCGAGGTTCGGCGTCTTGATCAGCTTCTGGCCATAGCACCCCAGGTCTCCCTGGGCCAGATCATCGGAAAGAACAAAGATAATGTTGGGTTTGGCCGGCGTCTGGGCCGCATGAACGTGCACGCACTCCGGCAACAGAAATGCGACAAGGACCAGCAAACGCGGCAGACATGAAAATGGCTGTCTCATGGCAATGCCTTTCTCCATTTGATGGCCTGGTCGGACATTTGGCGGGCAATGTCCGGATGCTTTGCGACCAAGTTCGTCGATTCCTTTGGATCCGCCAGTATATCATAGAGTTCGGCGCCGCTTGTGTCGGTGTTGATTAGCAGTTTCCATTGGCTATCACGCATGGCGACGTTGGGGCTTCGGTCAGGGCTCTTGGGATAGACGAAGGAATTCTCATTGCGGCCATATTCCCAAAAAAGCGGTTTACGTCGCGCGATCGGGGTTCCAAGCAGTGCGCCGCTCAGATCTTCTCCATCGAATGCCGCGTCCGCCGGGAGCGCCGCGCCCGCGAGGACACACAGGCTTGGAAAGAGGTCCACGGCATGCAACACAGTGCGCTCATCAACCCGCCCGGTCGGCACATGGCCCGGCCAGCGAACGATGAACGGCTCGCGGATGCCGCCTTCATAGAGGCTCAACTTGCTGCCGCGAAGTCCGCCCGAGCGGAGACCACCGAAAGTGGGCAGCCCGCCGTTGTCGCTGGTGAAAATGACCAACGTGCTCTGATCGATGCCAAGTTCCTTGATGCCGGCGAACAGACGTCCGATCTGCCGGTCGTATTCGTCGAGCACGGCCGCGAACTTCCGCTGTTCCTGCGGACCGTTGGGGTATTCGGAAAGCCGCTCCTGACTGGGAACGAACGGCGTGTGCGTGTCATCGGGCCAGAGATTGACGTAACACGGCTTGCCCCTGTTGCGTTTGAGGAAATCGAGCGTCTTGTCGACAAAGAAGGCGGTGCGGTCCCAGCGCTTGACCTTGTCCTTGTCAGACCAGATCCAATTAGTGGCGGTGATGTCCGGGTGCGGGTTGGGGCTTTCCCATGTGCCGGCGTGCTCGTCGAAGCCATAGGCGTCGAACCCCGGCGGATTGGCCACGTCACGTCCGCCACCCATGTGCCACTTGCCGAAGTGGGCCGTGGCGTAACCTGACGCCTTGAGGGTGCGCGCCAGAGAAGGGGCCTTGGGATCGAGAAAATCGGCCTGCTCGCAGGCCGCGTTGCCGGCGCGGGTCTGGAGATAACTTGTCAAGCGCCAGCGCGCCGGGAACATGCCGGTGGTCAGCCCCGCTCGCGACGGCGAACAGATTGGCGAAGCCACATAGAATTGCGTGAAACGCGTCCCCTCGGCGGCCATGCGGTCGATATTTGGAGTCGGCGCGAACTTGCCGCCGTAGCAGCCGACATCGCCGTAGCCCATGTCATCGGTAAGAATGAGAATGATGCTCGGTCGCTCGGCCGCCACTGCGGGCATCAGGCATACCATGGCCAGGATCGCCGCAAACAGCCAATACAGGTATCTCATCGCGCGGACTCCTTCAGCTTGATCGATATTCCCCGAATGCTACAGCCCGGTCAGTCGCCGCACCAGCAGGGACAGTCCTTCCATGCCGGGGCGGAGATACTCGGCAATGGGACAGTACACCAGGAGAACGGCGGCCGAGGCCAAAGACAGGTACGGCCCATAGGGCATCTCGCGACGGCTCTTGGCAACCAGCGAGTAGAGACCCACCGCCAGACCTGCGAAGGGGGCGAGGAAGAAGGCGACCGTGACCGGGCCGGCCCCAATGATCGCACCGACGCCGAACATCAGATGCACATCGCCGAGTCCCATGGCGATGCGCCCGAGCAGAAGCGTGCCGAGAATGCGCGAAAGCCAGATGAGGAATGCGCCGACCATCGCCCCCAGCAGCGAACCAGCCAGTGCGGATACCCAGTGTGTTTCGAGAAGATTTCGAACAATGAGCCCAACCTGTGGAAGGAAGCGGGCCAACAGCGTCAGCAGGAGCCCCCCCGCCAGGGGCGGAAGCAGGAAACGAATCTCCTTGCGGATTTCTTCGTGAATCTGCTGTCGCGACAGCACCGGCGCCGGTGGAATGGGCGCGGGTGCTTCTGTCGCCGGCACTGCCTCCTTTCGGGCTTTGGCCGCCTGCATGAGTTTGACCTGCGCGGCCGAGGGCTTTCCGCGATAGGCCTCGACGAGCCGACCGATCAGCGTCGCAAGCCAGCCCGGACCTGCGGGGCTTTCGACCTCACCGCGGAGTTCTTTGTCGACCTCGAGCTCCGGCTCGCCGTCCGGAAAGCTCGGCGGCAGCTTGCCCAGCAGGAAGAGGCCGATGCTCACCAGAAGTCCGATGCCACATCCAATTGACAAAGGCCCCCAGAGCGATGTCGGGGCGATCATGACGTTGCCCGGAAGCCGAGTGTGGTCGATCAGGGGATGGACCACCATTCCGACGACCGCGCACAACCAGGGAATCTCGACAGGAATAACGAACAACTCCGCGTCAATCAGGCTGGCTGCCAGCAGACTGGAGATGAGAAACATGTACAGGCCGTACATCGGCCAGTGCTGCTGGATGGTCTCCAGATGGAGGTGGACCATACGCGGCGGGAGACCGGCCATGCCGGGAACCAACTCCCGCACGCAGGGTCCGGCATGCAGCATGAACAGCGCCCAGTAATAAAAGACAAAGAGAGCCCCGGCAAGGAACTCGACGAATGGATAACGGAAGGAGACGGGTTCGGCGCAGTACCGGCAGCGTCCCCGCAACATGAGCCATCCGAAGACCGGGATGTTGTCGTACCAGGCCAGGCGAGTCTGGCAATTCGGGCAGCGCGAGGGCGGGGATATCAGAGACTCATTCCGCGGCAGGCGCCAGACTACGACATTGAGAAACGACCCGACACAAGCTCCAAAGGCAAAGAGGAACAATATGTAGATCAGGTGGGGCATGTTTAGAGCATCCGGGCAATGCGCTGGACGGCATCGTCCACGCTCTGGTGCGTGACGTCAAATTCCGCGGTCATCACTTCGCGGTAGAGCGGCTCGCGTTCCGCAAGCTTGAGGCGGATTTCCTCGATTCCCCCGCCCAGGCTCGTCAGCGCGGGACGATTGTCGCCGGTACCGATGTCGGCCCGGATGCGTTGTTCGAGCACCTCGGCGTCGCAACGGAGGTAGATGATCCTGGAACCGCTGTCACGGATCAAACGCCGGTTGGCCTCGCGGACAACAGTGCCCCCGCCCAGGCCGATGATGAGGTCTTCCCCGGCCAGGGCCTCAGCGAGCGACTGCGATTCGAGGTCGCGGAAATGAGGTTCCCCATCTTCCTCGAATATTCGCCTAATCGACTTGCCGGCGTGGCGGACAATCAGGTCGTCAACATCCACGTAGCTCATCCAAAGGCGGTCGGCCAGTTTCCGGCCGATCGTCGTCTTGCCGCAGCCGCGATAGCCAATGAGGATTACTTTCATCGCAGTTGCATTATCGGCATTTTCCAGCCGTGCCGCTATAATGCCTCGCCCATGGACCTTAAGTACAAGCGAATTCTTTTGAAAATCAGCGGCGAGGGACTGTGCGGCGAGGGCAATTTCGGTCTGGATGCCGAACTGCTCAGGACCATCTGCCGACAGTGCGTCGAAGTGACCCGGCTGGGCGCTCAACTGGCGCTCGTGGTCGGCGGAGGCAATTTCCTTCGCGGCTCGCAGTTTGCCAAAGGAAGCATGATCCAGGAGGCGACGGCTCATTACATGGGCATGCTGGCGACGGTGATCAACGCGTTGGCCATCCAGGAGATCATGGAATCGCTAGGCCAGCCGACCAGGGTGCTGTCGGCGCTGAGCGTCTACAGCGTCTGTGAACCGTTCATACGCCGCCGGGCCGTGCGACACATGGAGAAAGGCCGGGCGATCATTCTGGCCGGCGGCGCCGGCAGCCCGTGCGTCACAACGGACACCTGCGCCGCGCTGCGGGCAACCGAGCTTCGGGCCGACGTCGTGCTCAAAGCGACCAAGGTTGACGGAATCTACACGGCCGATCCCCGCAAGGATCCCAACGCCAGACTCCTGGCCGACATCAGTTACGAGCAGGTGCTGCGCGACAAGTTGCGGGTGATGGACCTGACCGCCATCACCATGCTGATGGAGCAGAAGCTGCCGCTGGTGGTGTTTAACATGGGCGTTGAAGGCAACATCATGCGTGTCGCCAGGGGAGAACCCGTGGGCACGTTTATCCGCCCCTTGTGAGCAAACCCCTGTTGCAAAACAGGGGATATTGGTTTTGAATGGAAAGCCGTCAACCGATCGCGAGGAACACTATGCCACTGGATGACATTCTGTTTGATTGTGAAGAGCACATGGAGAAAGCCGTGGAGCACCTTAAGCACGAACTCCGCGGCATTCGCACCGGGCGAGCCTCTCCGGCCATGGTCGAGAACGTCCGCGTGGATTACTACGGCGCACAGACCGAAATACGTTCGATCGCGGCCATCAGCGTTCCGGAGAACAACCAGATCCTCATCAAGGCATTCAATCCGCAGGACATGAAGGCCATCGAACGGGCAATTAATGATGCCAAACTTCCCTTGACTCCGCACAGCGACGGTCGGCAGCTGCGGCTCATCCTGCCGCCGATGTCGCAGGAGGTTCGCCTCAGGATGGCCGGCCAGTGCAAGACCATGGCCGAGGCCGCGAAGGTCGCCATTCGCAATGCAAGACGCGATGCCAACAAGCTCGTCGAGACGGAGGAAAAAGGCGGCCTGATTCCTGAGGACGACGCGGCCCGCGGCAAGGAGCAGATTCAGGATCTGACCAAAAAGTACGAAGCCCGCGCCGATGAGATCATCGAGCACAAACGCAAGGAGATCATGGAGATCTGAGACCTCAGACGCCCATGACCTGGTCGCTCTCAATGATGGTTCTGCAAAGCTGTGCCAGCGGGATGCGCCGTTTCTGGCTCTCCTGCAGCAGTCGGCGGTGCGCCTCATCCTCGGTGAGCTTGGCCCGCTTGATCAGGATCGACTTGGCTCGATCCAGCAGGCGGCGGGTCTCCAGATCCTTTTCGAGCCGCGCGACCTCCTTGTTCGCAGCCTGCTGATCGACGAACCGCCGCAGCGCCACGGCGATCTGCGCCTCGAGTTCCTTTTCATCGACGGGCTTGACGAGGTAGCCGTAAACACCCAGCGACGCCGCCCGCTCGATCAATTCCCTGTCGGCATAGGCGGATACCACGACCACCGGACACGGCCTTTCCGCAATGAGCGACTTGGCCACCTCCAGACCATCTGACCCGGCCAGCCTAATGTCCATCAGCACCAGGTCCGGTTGATGGCGGCGATAGAGTTGGGCGGCCTCTTCGGCGTTGGCGGCCTGCCCGAGAACCGCATGTCCCATGCGTTCAAGCTGCTGCCTGAGCATCATGCCGACAAGCGATTCGTCCTCAACGACCAGTACTCGAAGGGATGCCGGGATGGAGAGTGGCTGATTGGTCACGGATGGTTCTCCTCATCATTGTCCAGTGAAAAAGCGATTGATACGGTGGTTCCCCGTCCCTGCTCCGACTCCACATGGAGGTTTCCCCTGAGTTCCCGGCCTACAAGTTCCCGAACCAGATGCAGCCCGAAGCCACCCCGGCGCGCCGCGACCCGGGACTGTGCCTCATCCACATCGAACCCGACGCCGTCGTCGCAGACCTGGATGAACAGTCTGCGCTCCATGCACGCGCCGCGTATAGTCACCCTGCCGCCGTTGCGCACGCCGTGCAGCATCGCGTTGGAGCACAGTTCGTGCAGCACCATCGCCAACGACACGGCCTTCGGCGTCTCCAGCATGATCTCACCGCCATCGAGCTCGATCGACAGAACCACGCGCGCATCCTGCAACACGGCAATGGACTCCCGCACGCGCCCGATCAATTCCGCCAGTGGCACGCGCGCCTCGCCTCGATTGAACAGGTCGTGGGCCCGGGCCATCCCCTCGATCCGCTCGATGTTCCGCCGCAACCAGCGATGCGCGGCCTCGGACATCGGCGGCTGATTCATGGACAACAGCGCCACGATTCCCGCAAGGTTGTTGTTGACGCGATGGTGCAGTTCCCGCAGGAGAATCGTCTTGGTCCGGGCATCCTGCCGCGTCTGCTCCTGGAGCATGGCGTTCTCAAGGGCCTCGGCCGCCCTGTCGGCAAAAACCTGAGCCAGCCTGGCCTGCTCTTCGGCGAATGCGCCGGCGCGATGCCGCATGAGCGACAGCACGCCCAGCGCCCGCCCGTCGGACCGCTTGAGCGGCAACACCAGCACACCTCCCGCCTTCCTTGCACGAAGGATGTCACGCGGGGGCATATCGGTTTTCTGTGCGTCCTCGATCATCAGCATCTTTCCATTCTGCAACACCGGTTCGGCAAATGACGCCGCCGACGCGAAAACCATTCCTATAATCGAATCAGCGCCTTCGCCGGACGAGGCAAGCACGCGCAGGCATCGGCCCTCTCGCTCGCAGATATACACCGTACAGCCATCCACATGCAACCACCCCGGCGCCCGTTGCACAATCGCGCCCGCCGAACCCTCCAGGCTTTGCGCGCGATACGCCGCCGCCGCAACCTCATACACCATCTGTTGCTGCCGCATCAAATCCTGATAGACCGCCACCGCCGATTGGGCCTTTTCATACAGCCGGCAGTTGGCAAGGATCATTGAGGTCTGCGCGCCAAGCAACTCGGCCAGCCGACGGTCGACGGCCGAAAACCGGCGTGGCTGCGCGTGCGCCAACACCATGACGCCGATCACATGTCCACCCGAGGCCAGCGGTATCACCGCCAATGATCGCGCGCCGTGCTTTAACGCCAGACTGCCGTTGATTTCGCAAGGTGGCGACGTCACATCCGACACGAACATCGCCCGGCCGGTCTGCGCAACTCCTGCGCATGCGGGCGTGTCCGTCACCTGGAACAGGTTGGGGGTTTCGGCCGGAAATCCCCCGGAAATGGCCAGAACCCTGAACACCGTACCTTCGGTGTTCAGCACAAGCACCATCGACCTGTCCACGCCGATGGCCTTTCTTGCCGCGTCAGCCATTTCGGCCATGGTCTCGCGCACATGCTCCAGGCGAGATCCCGCGCTGATGCCCGAATGATAGAGTAGTTCAAGATCCTTAAGGTATCGGACTATTCCAGCCTGTTTCCGGTCGCGTATTACGACGAAAGCCCACGCTCCAACGGCCACCACTAGCGTCGCCAGCGAGCCGGAAATGACCCACCACACATGCCGGTGAAGCTGTTCGTGGATGAACTCGGCGGCAGCCTCCTGGGGCATCTTCACCATCAACCGGCGATCCTGCTTCAGGCGCGATGTGAGTGACAACGCGGTCAATCCCGCTCCAAGCACCAGCACTCCCACGAACGCCCCGAACGCTCTCCAACCCCCGGCGCGCGCAAACCAACTGTCAACCGCCGGCGCCTGTCGCTGGACGGGCCGCTGGGGCTCGATCGGTTTTTCCGTCACCTTTGGGACCGGCAACACGTATACTCCGTGGTGAACCTATGCTGCTCACACGCAATTCTGGCACTCGGCCCGGCACCGGAAACGCTCACCTCCGCCCTGTATCTGACGGCTGCACCGCCGCCGCCCGCACCGGTTTCACGCTGGTCGAACTGCTGGTCGTCATCGGTATCATAGCCGTTTTGATCTCGATTCTCATCCCCGTCGTCAACGGCGCCAGGAAGCGCGCCAACCAGACCGCTTGCGCCTCGAATCTCCGACAACTCGGACAGTTCTTTCAGATGTACCTCCAGGATTCCAGAAACAAGCTGCCTCGAGTCAATCCCATGCCCTCGGCCAAGCCCCCCGTGAATGACGGGCCCTCGATCGCCAAACTCCTCGAGCCCTATGTGAAAACGTCGACAAGAGTATTCGAGTGTCCGGCCGACGCCATTCTTACGGAAACCCCCGACACCCCCACCGGCTTCACGACTTACTTTGCGCGGGAGCAGTCCAGTTACCAGTACAATCCATGGTTGTCCGCCATGCATGCCGGCCGCAGTCTTGCGGACACCTCGTTTTTCAAATCGGGCCAAAGCAAACTGGTCTATCTGATGGCCGACTACGAGTCGTTTCACAATGCCAAAGGACTGCCCAAGTCCATGAATTTCCTGTTCGCCGATTTTCGCGTGGATGACATGGCGGCGCAGTGAACTCATTGGAGCCGCCCAGGCAAAACCATCATGTCGCACAACACCTATACCATCGACACACGCCCCGCCCCGAAACCGGCCGCCTCCGCCTCCAGGCGGCGGTTTCAACCGGCCTGGGCGGCAGTTGCCCTGGCGCTGGCGTGCCTCGCTGCGGGGGTGTACTACTGGAAAACCCGCCCTCTGCCCCTGCCGCCGGTCCAGGGAGACCGAATCGTTCTGGCGAAGTTTGTCGGAACTGAGCAGTTCACCCGCCTGCCACTGGCCAGGCAGGAGGAATATGTGCGCCCACTGCTGGAGAACCGCTGGGAACTACTCGAAGCCGTCCGCACCGGCAAGCTGTCCCGGGAGGATGCCGAACGCGGACTGCAGAATGCCGGCATGATCGCCTTCAATCTTCAGGCCCGCGATTACTTTGCGCTGCCCACGCAGCGGCAACGCGATGCCATGGCAGACCAGCTCATTGATGAGCAGGAGCGAATCACACCCTTCGTCAGAGCTCTGCGCCTCGGTTCGACGAGCCGGCCTTCCAGCGACACTCAGGCACACGGCAACAGCGCCAGTGCCGCGGCCGCCGGAGCCCCGGCCGGTTCGCGACGCGCTGCCGATCCCGCCCGCATCAAAAGCCGAATTGAGAACACCGACCCCCTTACCCGCGCCCGAATCGCCGAATTCATGGGCGCTATCAAGGAGCGCCGCGAGAATCGCGGTTTACCGCCAATGACACGCCCCTGATCACGCTGACCGATCCACGCATCGTCTGCAACGCCTATCGTCGTTGTCGAAGATATCCAATAGAGACCCCAGCATTCGGTTAGCCGTTTTCACCACCGCCGCGTTTGCGGCGAAGTAGGTTGCGCTGCGAACCATCGCCACCTGTTCAGCCGCAATGTCCACGCCTGATCCATCGCCACCGTCGGATGCATCACCCCTGCGGACGATCGTACCAACGCCCCCGGTCGATAATTCAACCGTGTCCACCAGCGCGGGCCTGTAGCCGGGCGTGTCGGCGTTGGCGATGTTCTCCGCCGCCACGCTCAACCGGGTCTGCGCCGCGCGCATCCCCGAAGCGGCCACGGACATCACACTGAAAAGGCTCACGAACGATCTCCTGGCGAATCGCGCAGTATCCGCCAGAAGTAATTTCGAATCGGCCCGGGCCGGACTTGATCTGCCACAGGTCCGGATAACCGCATTGGGACGTTATCGGGCGTGCCCGATACCGTTTCGAGGCCCACCGGCAATCCCCATGGCCACCGACCACGGGCTGCTGACCACTGGCCATTGACTACTTCAACAGATACTCCCTCACGAACATCACCGTCGCATAGAACTGGAAATCCTGGTTGCGCTTTTTGCCGAAGCCGTGGCCTTCATCTTTGGCCAGCAGATACCAGACCGGCACCTTGTTGCCC
>CAYSSA010000001.1:48311-49724 GCA_964433485.1 uncultured Tepidisphaeraceae bacterium
TCGTTGGCGCCCTGCACGATGAACATGGGACAACGAATCTTGTCGGCGTTGTTCAGCGGGGCGATGCGCTCGAGGAACTCGCGCATCTTCGGATCGCGCTCGTCGCCGTATTCCACGCGACGCAGGTCGCGGCGATAGCCCTCGGTGCGCTCCAGGAACGTCACCAGGTTGGACATTCCCACCACCGGCAGCGCCGCCCGGATGCGGTCGCTGTAGAGCGTGGCCACGGCGAAAGTCATGTGCCCGCCGTAGGAACCGCCGGTGACCATGATGCGGTCGGCGTCAAGCTGCGGCTGCGTCCTGATCCAGTCCAGCAGCGCGCCGATGTCCTTGTAGGAGTCCTCTCGCTTGAAACCGTTGTCCATCTGCAGGAAGGTCTTTCCGTAGCCTGATGATCCCCGGATGTTGGGGAAGATCACCGCCACGCCCAACTCGTTGAGGTAATAGTTGTAGCGCCCAAGGAACATCGGTCGCGCCTGCGACTCCGGGCCGCCATGGATGTTGACGATGACCGGGCGCTTGCCCGCGAACTTCGCCGCGGGCATGTAGAGAAGGCCGGATATGCTCTGTCCATCGAAGCTCTTCCAGCGCACCGGTTGCGGCTCGGAGAAGGTATACGGATTCAGCCCGCCGGTTTCGCTGGCGGTCCAGCGGTCGAGCTGCCCGCTGGCCACGTTGATCGAATAGGCGTCCGCCGTGGATCGTGCCGAGGCAACGGTGAAGCCAAGGTCGGTGCTGTTCTCGTGCCACTCCAGCCCGGTGATCAGCCCGGCCGGCAGGTTCGGCAGCGGCTTCTCCTTGCCAGTCGCCGTCTCCAGCAGATGCAGCCGCCCAAAGCCGTCCTCGTTGCTGACAAAGGCGATCCACTTGCCGTCTCTCGACACGGCGAAACGCTCAATGTCCCAGGGTATTTGCGGCGTCAGGCACTCCAGCTCGCCACTGGCCGGATTCAGCTTCCCCAGACGCATAAACTCCGACCCGCGATCGGTCGTGGTGTAGATGCCCTTGCCATCCGCAGTGAAGACCATGCCCGACCATGCCACCTTCTGGCCTCCCTTGGGTGTGATCAGGGTGCATTTGCCCGATTCGACCTCGACGAGCCAGAGGTAGCTTTCATTGATGGAGATGCCCTCCTCGACCACGAGCGTGCGCCCATCGGGAGACCAGTCCCCCACGCTCCATCCGCCGCCGGAAAGTTCGACCACAAGGCGGTCGGTCTTCGGGTTCATTGGATCCATCACGTAGATGTCCGTATCTTTCCCGTTTCGCCGGGTGGAGGTATAGGCGATGCGCTTGCCGTCGGCGGACCAGACGGGCGATGAGTTGCGGCTCTTGCCGTCGGTCAGCAGCGTCACATCGCCGCCCACGGGATCATAGCGGAAAAGCTGATAGAACTCGTTGCCGCCGATGTCC
>CAYSSA010000001.1:49743-50400 GCA_964433485.1 uncultured Tepidisphaeraceae bacterium
GTGACCGGCCGGAACGATCCCCCGCGCACCGGCTCGTTGAAGAAGGTAATCTGGGTTCGCGCTCCGCCGGGCATTTTCACAATGTGCAACTGGGGCGTGTCCGCGAAACGAGTGCTGATGAGCATCTCTCGCCGCAGCGGATGCCATCCGGCGAAACTGGCCGAGCGGAACTCGCCATAGCGTCCAACGGCCACCGCCAACTCGGCCGGTATCTTCGGGATGCCCTGAACAACGAGATTGTCGCCGGGAACGATCTCCGCGGGAGCCTGGGCCGCGCCGGCCGACGCCACGCAGCAGCATAGCATCACGATGCCCGATATATGCCATTTTGTGTTCATTCAACTCCTTCGTCTGCGCCAGGCATTATTGTGGCTGCTCCCTTGTCGGTCCAGCCGCCAACGCGCTAAGGGAGCGCATTCCAGTTCGGCCGCGAACACCGCCGATGGATCGCCGTATTCGGCAAGGGTTGCGGAAATTGTGGCGATCGTGCGGGAGACAAGCCCGGAGAACACCTCCTTCGAACCCACCGATATGCTGATCGGCCTGTCGAGGTCCATCATGCGGTCGTTCAGGCGTATCGCCATTCGCGGAACGTCCATCTTCTCGATGGTGATCTTCTGTCCGGCATAACCTGCGACGATCTCGGTCCCCGCCTTC
>CAYSSA010000001.1:50515-50819 GCA_964433485.1 uncultured Tepidisphaeraceae bacterium
GGGAACCGCTTCGGCATCTTCCCGGTCCACCCAATGACCTTTGCCCGGATGCAACTTCACGAGGTGGACATACCCGGCGGGATCGGCCTGCTGAAGCTCCTGGAGCTTCCGCGCCCAATCGGACGCCACCTTGTTTCGGCCATAGCCCCCGTCCAATTCGCCAACGTGTATGGCAAATGCGACATTTCGCAACCCCTTCGGCGAGGCATCGTTGGGATGACCGGCCATCATCGACGCCGCCGCCCAGCGGTCGGCCATGCGGGGCGCAAGCTGATAGACCCCATCTCCGCCGGCCGAGTATCCC
>CAYSSA010000001.1:50883-51953 GCA_964433485.1 uncultured Tepidisphaeraceae bacterium
CGAACAGGCGGTCAATGTGCGGCTCGTGCCAGAGGTTCCATGTGTTGGTCGGTGCTCGCGGAGCCAGGTAAACGCCCTCGGCCGGACGGTAGAGGCGCTTCTGGTTTTCCCACTGCTGATCGTTCAGTTGCCTGGGCGCATTGCCGCCGCCGTGCATCGAGATGTACAAACTCCGCCCCGTCGCCGGCTTCTCGCCGAAAACCTCATAGAAAAAACGCATCTCAAGCTTCCCTTCCCGCAACCGACGTTCCTTCATCTCCGCGGAACGCGATCGGCGAATCCCTGCCACATGGTCCTCCCAAAGAGCCTGTTGCGCCACCGCGGCGTCGGCCTTGGTCAGCGGCGTGCGAGCGAAAAGCTCCTTCACAATGGAGGAACGCGCGTCGGAGTCCGCCGCAAGATGCCTGCGCAGCGCCTCGACCGCGTCTTGCGATGCCTTGGGCGATACATCCGCCCTCGCCGCCGCGCCACCGATCAGGACAGACAGCACAACAACGTATTGACCACAACACAACCGCATAAGCACTCCTCACACACCCGCCGCGCCGCCGTCGCGACGATGCGGCCGGCAACGATGAAGGTCATGCGGGCCAGCTCACCTGCCCGCCGCCAGAGCCTGAGCCAGGTTCCTCACCTCATGCACCGCCACGCCGCCTAGCCGGGGAATCGCCGTGCCCAGGCGAGGCGAGATCGCCTGCGAACACCCCAGGCGGGCGGCTTCCCGCAGCCGGTTTTCAAGCTGCGGAACACTTCTCACCTCACCTCCCAGACCCAGCTCACCGATCGCGATGGTTCCGCTCGATAATGGTCGGCCGGAATGGGCCGACGCGATCGCCAGGGCAATGGCAAGGTCGATCGCCGGCTCCGCAACCTTGACTCCGCCGGCGATGTTCACAAATACGTCGTCGGCGGCCAGACGCAGCTCCGCGCGTTTCTCCAGCACCGCGATGATCATGGCGACACGGTCGGAGGAAACGCCCGATACCTTCCGCTTGGCGGCGCCGATAACGCTGCTCGCCGTCAGCGCCTGCACCTCCACCAGCAGCACGCGCGAACCCTGCATCGCCGCG
>CAYSSA010000001.1:52009-65568 GCA_964433485.1 uncultured Tepidisphaeraceae bacterium
AGCCTGCCCGGGTCCGCCACCTCGACAAGCCCGCCGCCGGTCATCTCAAAAAGCCCGACCTCGTGCGTCGAGCCGAAGCGATTCTTGATGCAGCGAACCACGCGGTGGGTGTGAAAGCGGTCGCCTTCAAAGTACACCACCGTGTCGACGATATGTTCCAGCAGCTTCGGTCCCGCGAGCGTGCCTTCCTTGGTCACATGCCCGACAAAGAAGACCGCCGTTCCGCTGGCCTTGGCCATGTAGACCAGTTCCATGCAGCAGTCGCGGAGTTGCGTCACCGAGCCCGGCGCCGCAGGCAACTGCGGCTTGTAGATCATCTGGATCGAATCGATGATCACCACGTCAGGCTTGTGCTTTTGCGTTTGCGCCGTGATCCGATCCACGTTGGTTTCGGCCAGCACCAGCAAGCCCTGCGACCTGGCGCCCAGCCTCGAAGCCCGGAGCGCCGTCTGCCTCGCCGATTCCTCGCTGGTGACATACAGAACTTTCACCGGCCCGGCCGACCCGCCTGCTCCTTCACGCCGAGTCGCCGCGGTCCCTTGCGCCAAGGCATTGGCCACCTGCAACAGCAGCGTGGACTTGCCGATCCCTGGTTCGCCTCCAACCACCACGGCCGAACCGGCCACTATCCCGCCCCCGAGGATACGGTCGAACTCGTTGATGCCTGTGCGAATGCGCGGCGCATCGGCTTCGGAGATCTCGCCGATGGGCAGAGCCTCGCTCACCGCCGCCTGCATCGCCGGCACACCCTTGGCAACGGCCGCCCGAGTATCCGCGGCCGGTTCCTTGTATTCCTGGAGGGCATCCCAAGTGCCGCAATCCGGACACTTCCCGAACCACTTCGGGTGAACCGAGCCGCAGCAGGAACAGAGAAACTGCGATCGAAGCCTGGCCACGAACACTCCTTCCCTCCCGAGGGGGAACAAGCTCATCTTACTCCAAACCGCCGCTGTCGAGTATAATGCCGCCCATGCTTAAGCTCATTCAACTGTTGACCCCGGTCGCATTTCTTTCGCTGCTCTCCGCCTGCTCCGGCGCGCAGTCCAAAATCCCGACCGTGGATCAGCGCATGCTCGCGTTCATAGAAAAGAAGGAGATTGCCGGCGCGGTGACGCTTGTCGCCGACAAGGATCGCGTGCTGCACGCCTCGGCCGCCGGACTGGCCGACATCGGCGCAAACCGCGCCATGCGAGTGGATGACATCATGTGGATCGCCTCGATGTCCAAGCCTGTGACCGCAACCCTCATCATGATGCTTCAGGATGAAGGCAAACTGTCCATCGACGATCCCGTCGCCAGGTACATTCCCGAGTTCGCTGGCCTGAAGACTCCCTCCGGGCAGCCGGCCAACATCACCTTGAGGCATTGCCTGACTCATACCTCCGGTCTGGCCGAAGCCACCGGCGAACAGTCCAAGGCGGCCACGACTTTGGCGGAACTGATCCCGGCGTTCCTGGCCAAACCGACCTCCTTTGAACCGGGCGCGAGATGGCAGTACTGCCAGTCGAGCATCAACACGGCCGCCCGAGTGGCCGAGATCGTCTCCGGACAGTCCTTCCCCGAACTGCTCCAGTCACGGCTGTTCGGCCCGCTGGGCATGAAAGACACCACGTTTTACCTGAGCGAAGATCAGGTCAAACGACTGGCAAAGAGTTACAAGCTGGTCAACGGCTCATTGGAGGAAACCCCCGTCTTCATCCTGGATGGCAAGCCGGCCACCTCCCGTTATCGCTATCCGGCGGCCAATGGTGGACTCTTCTCCACGGCCACGGACTATGCCCGCTTCTGTCAGATGATCCTGAACGACGGGCAACTCGATGGCCGTCGCTATCTCAAGCCGGAGACCGTCAGACTGATGACCACAATCCAGACGGGCGATTTGAAGACAGGCTTCACCGAAGGCAACGGCTGGGGCATCGGATGGTGCGTTGTCCGCCAGCCGCAGGGCGTGACGGAAATGCTCTCGCCAGGTACCCACGGCCACGGCGGCGCATACGGCACACAGGCATGGATCGACCCCGCCAAGGGCCGAATCTACATTCTCATGGTGCAACGCGCCAATTTCCCCAACGCCGACAACTCGGACGTCCGAAAGGCGTTCCAGCAGGCGGTGGTGGATGCGCTCAAATAACCCGGAGATTGTCGCTGAACACCGCAGGCAGGAGCGAATGTCACCGGATGTCTGGCCAGTCCGGCCAATTCGAGGTGTTCCCGTACCAGCGGCTGTCGCGTACAATCCCGGCCAATCATCAACGAGGCATCCATGGCCAATCTCTGGCTGAAGATCAAAGTGTGGACCAAAATCCTGCTGTTCTCCGCGTTAGCACTCTATGTGCTGCTGTTTCTCTATCAAAATTCCGGGCAGAAGGTCTTCGTCTGGCTGTTCTTCGGACAGAACATCGAGCGATCCACGTTGTGGCTGGCCGTGACCGCGTTCGCCGCCGGCGCGGTGACCGTGATCGTCACCCGCACACTGCTGGTCACAGTCCGCCAGTTGCGTGAGATACGCGAGCACCGACAGAAACAGCAATTCGACAGAGACGTCGCCGACATGCACGCCAAGGCCGCCATGCTCCAGACCAAGACATCCGCCGGCACCAAGCCTGACGACTCCAAGTCTCCGGAGAGCTGATCCCCATGAACATCGCCATTGTCGATTATGGAATGGCCAATCTGCGATCGGTGCAAAAGGCATTCGAGACCGTCGGACACGAGGCGGTGATCGTCTCCAGGGCCGATGAAATCGAACGAGCCGACCGCGTGGTCCTACCCGGCGTGGGGGCATTCGCCGACGCAGTGGCAACTCTACGTCAGAGGAATCTCGCGCAGGCGATTCTCCGGCATATTCAACTGGACCGGCCATTTCTGGGCATCTGCCTGGGATTGCAGATGCTGTTTGAAAAAGGTTACGAGGACGGAGCCCATGATGGGCTCGGGGTGCTTCCCGGCGCCTGCATCCGCTTCGATGTTGACAGCGTTTTCGGACTGAAGGTTCCCCACATGGGCTGGAATCAACTCCGCCTGGTCAATCCATGTCCGCTCTACAGAGGCCTGCCCGACGATGTCAATGTCTATTTCGTGCATGGCTACCACGTCGTTCCGCAAGACCCCGGCGTCGTGGCGACCACCACCGACTATGGTCGTCCTTTTGTGTCCAGTGTCTGCCGTGCGAATCTAGTGGCGACCCAGTTCCATCCGGAGAAGAGCCAGAAGGTTGGGATGAAGATCCTTGAAAACTTCGCCACGATGTGATCGCTCCAACCGCAGGTCCATACCAGGGAGGCGCCATGCCCCAGCGAGTGGTCGATATCCAATCCACACCAAACCCCAACGCCCGCAAGTTCGTTCTGGATTGCCCAATGTCACAGGAATCCGCAAGTTTCTTTGACGCCGAATCAGCCAGGAACCATCCGCTTGCATCCAAACTCTTTACAATAGATGGAGTTACGAGCGTCCTGATCGTGGCGGATTTTGTCACAATCAATAAGAGTGAGTCCGCCAAGTGGAACGTACTGACGGAAAAGGTCCGCCGGATTCTCATGGAAGCCTGAAAAATCCGCGCTTTTTTCGATCCCGCCGAACCACTCTATTTAGGACATCGTATATACTGTTGCGAAGTGTTTCTCCCCTCCTTGCCCCGTAGGTCTCACCCACGCCTACGGGGTCTTTTTTTGCCATAACGGCATTGAAATCAACACCGTAAGGTGATTACACTTGTTTGCGTCAGGCTGTATTTGGGTCCAACAGGAGCATCCCAATGCGCAAGTGCTTTTCACGTCGAACTTTGCTCGCGATGGTTCCGGCTTCGGCGCTCGGTTGGCAACTCCATGCCGCAGAGTCACCCGCCTCGAAGAAGAACCTCTTCGTCGAAAAGACCAGCGACGGAGATCTGGCCGTGCAGCCAATCAATCACTCGGCGCTGCGGTTTGAATTCAAGGGCAAGCAGTACTACGTTGATCCGGCCGGGCAGGCCGACTGGGGTAACATGCCCAAGGCCGATGCCATACTGATCACCCACGAACACGCCGATCATTTGAGCCCGGTCACGATAGACGCGATCAAGAAGCCGGGAACGATGATTCTGACGAACGAGGCAACGATCAAGAAAGCCGGCTTTGGTGAACCGTTCATTGTCGGCCAGACCAAGGAAGTATTGGAAATCAAAGTGGAAGCCGTCCCGGCATACAACATGAATCCTGAACGGGTGCGCTTTCATCCAAAAGAGCGGTTGGACAACGGCTATATCCTTACCTTCGGCGGGAAAAGAGTTTACGTTGCGGGTGACACCGAAGGCACGCCTGAAATGAAGGCCTTGAAGGATATCGACTTGGCGTTTCTTCCCATCAATCTGCCCTACACGATGCCTCCGGCTGAGGCGGCTGAAGCGGCCAGGGCGTTCAAGCCCAAAGTGCTCGTGCCCTATCACCAAGGCAAGTCTGACCCGGCCGAGGTCAAACGCCTGCTGGCCGACACCAAAGAGATTGAGGTACGTGTGTTTGCACTTCCCTGACAGGCAATGTTAAGTCTATTTTAAATAGATAGTTAGATGCCGTCAGATAGCCGTTCGCGTTCTCGCCGGCCCGGTTGACATCTCAAGGATTTGCCGTTGGCATAGCCAACCCGATGGCGGCCAAATCGGTAATCAGATCGCGTATTGGCCGGATTGATGCGGGGGTAGTTCTGATTTCGCGATCGTTGGCCACCAGCATGCCGGTGCAACGCGCCATTGCCGACAGACGTTGCAGCTTCTGGGGGCTTGGCGGCAGCGTGGCGACGGCCGTAAAGGCACAGCGCATTCGTTCTGGCCAATCGGGAGGCGCGGAGGAGGGCTTCTCATCGAGTTCGATGCCATTCAACAGGAGCGCCAACGCCAGTTCAACCACCTCGGGATGCCGTTCGTGCTTGTTCAGTTCATCGGAATGAGCCAGCAATGCGAGGACTGCGCGCGGGTCATCTGCCATGCCCATGTTGGCACTGCCATAGCCGAACCCCTGCTCTGCAAGGTGAAGCACAAGATCGAGCCACGTCGCGCGCAACTGATCGGATGACGCGGCGACTTGAACATTTGCCAGATAGGAGGACAGTGAGATGCCCTGACTTGGTTCCCAGAACCCTCGCTGGGTGACGACGGGTCGCCCGACCAGACCGCCGGCACGACGCCGCAGATCGTATTCCATGGCGAGCCTGCGACGGAAGGCGGGAACGTCGACTCGCTGATCAGGTACGTTTCCGGGTACTGGGAATACGGTAGAAGACCGGCTCATAATCCGGCGGTCATCCTCATTCAGTTCCTCGGGGCCCTTGAGCGCGGGAAGCCACGGACGGTTGAAGGCAATGTCCAGGGAGGTGTGGAAGACGCTTGACGGCTCCGGAGGCCGACCCGCGCGCCCCGACCATGGCTGTTGATCGTCCGCCCGCGGCGGAGCGACGCCGGCGTCAACGCAGAAGTCGTCAATATAGAAACAGGAACCGGCACAGTTCTCGGGCGCGATAAAGCGCACGGAGTCCACGACCATGCGGCTGGTCCAGCCAAGATCGACCCAGGCCGCGCCAAGTGGCCGCCAGCCTCGGAAATTGAGTCCGAACCAGCCACGGGCGACGACCGCGCCGCCGCGCAGCAGTTCAACGCCAAGCGTGTCTGGGCTGGGCTGCGGCAGATATAGCCAGAGCGCCATGACGGGCGACCGGCCGGCCGAAGCGAAGTCGTTGGCGCTGATGTAGGTGAGAGTCGCGGAGGATTCGTTGATTTCCCATGCGAGGGCGTGGTAGCCGGACTTATACCGATCGCCGCTGATGGCCAATCGACCGCCATCGGCTACCCATTCCGCCGGCGGGGCTTCATCCTCGAAACCATGGACCTGCGGGGTGGCCGCGGCAGCGGGGTTTGGCCGAGCAAACCACGCCACAATTGCGAATATTACCGGGATCGATCGCATCACCAGATGGGCCGTGTGGAAGGCAAGGTTGCCGGTTGGGTTGAAGGCGCAGCCAGAATCGGCCGCAGGCGCTGGGGCAAATCCTCGACACGGAGCGCCGGATTGGCTTTAAAAGGGGTGTAGAGGGGATCGCCGATCAGAGACATCTGCCAACTCGTGAAACGGTTGGTGCGCCAATAGACTTCGGCGAGAGGCAGGCGTCCGGTCAGCAGCAGCGGAAAGAAGTCATCTGCGGCGGGGAATGCGATCAGATAGGGCTCGGCGACGGGGCCAAGTGTGGCGGCGATGCCATCGCCGATCAACCCACGGCACCAGCCCCGCTCCTCCGGGGCGCGCAGGCTGACCAGTTCATAGCTGGCGATGTGAAAGCCGACCGCGCCCGGGTTGAACCGACACGCGGGGACGTAGTGCCGAACACTGTACCAGCCGCAATACAGAGCGACGTTGGACGCCGAACCCGCGGGCAGCACGGTCGGCGAGACATCGTGGAGCAGAGGCAACTTCGTGTGATTCTGTATGAGCTCGGCAAGGTTGCGGATGGACTGGTCATACCAGCCGTACTTGCCGCTTGCCCCCTGCTCACCATCGGCCTTGATCGAACGGCTGTCGAGCACGACCTTGCCGCGCAATCCCTCGCGCTCGGCTTTCAGCGACGCGAGAATCATCTGCCGCACCTCGCCCGCCTGCGGGGCGTCGAGGCGCGAGGTCATGAGGATCGATCTCTGGGCGGAAATCGGCGACACCTCATAGAACATCGGGTTGATCTGCCACGATGCCCGGGGATAGTAGTTCCACCAGAGCATCGCCAGTTCACTGTCGAACGAAGCGCCGCTGTTTTCCGGCCGCAGGTAGTCGATCTGTGCCTGTATGACGCGCAACAGGTCCACGCGACCGAACACGTCGCCGATGATCTTGCGGATACGATCGCGCGATTCCGGATCGAAACGACGCTGTTCGAGCCGCCCGATTTCAACGGTCGCCGCCTGCACGGTCCGGCGCATTTCAGCAACCTGTTGCCTGACCTGGGCATCGGCCGATGGGTCATCGCCGAAGACCCGGAGCACCTCCGCGGGACCGCCAAGTTCCTTGAGGCAGGCGCGAAGTTCCTTGAGCAGTTCGCTGCGGCGGGCCACATCCTCGGTGGACACGGCGCGCAGCGCCAGGGGACTCAACGCGGCCCGCGCTCGCTGTTCGAGATGCAGAGGATCGGTGCCGGCCAGCGCCCGGAAGCCGGGAGTGATAGCGGCCGCTTCTCGTTCCATGCGATCGAGCACCAGCCGAACGGCCTCGAGTTGGCGAGTCTGCTCGGCAGCGAGCGCAGCCGACTCGTCCCGCTCGGCGGCGGTGGACTGCCGCGCGGCGATGCGGAGGGGAACACCATAGAACGTGACAATGCAGCGCACCCGATGCTCAAGGTTATTTGATCGCAGGAACTCCCGGATCGCGGGCACAACGTCCTGTTCATATGCGACAAAGGGCAGTTCGTCGGTGATGGGCATGGGCAGCGCCAGCACCCGGCCTTCGGGCACGCCCCTGGAGACACGATAAAACTCGGCCAATCCGGCGCTCTGGGGAATGTTGCGGTTGGCGAGCAGCAACAGTTCTTCCGGCTGAAGCGCTGGAGCGGAGAAAGCCGCCGCCAGGACCAACAGCGCGGGTATTAGGACCCGGAACTTAGGCATCGCATTTGCCATAGGGAACATGAGAACAAGTTGGACGTGACCAATCATCCGGAAAACGCGGATGTATCGGATCGCTGAAGCCACGGGCTGGAAGCCCTTGCATCCGGACGTGGCCGTTTGAAGACGTTTCCCATAAGCGTGATGCCGCCCGGCAGACAAGACAGGGAAGATTCGCGTAAGGGGCATCATCTAAAACACCGGTCCGCGACTCAGGTTCCCACAGAGGGACCGGCGTGGCAAGGAAAAAACAGGAGGCAGACCCTGTGAAGGATCCACCTCCGATCTGGTTGAGATGACACGGATACCGGGAATGTCCGTTGGAACCAGACAGTCCGAGGCTCCGGCTTTTGCCATGTTACTCGGCGGCAACCTGCTGAACATTCTGCGGTTGACCGGCCGCGACAGCCGCCTGGGCCTGCGGAAGCTGCTGGGCCTGGGCCTGTTCCATGAGGCTGACGAGGGCCTTGATCTCGCGGAGCGACTCGGGACTGCCCCACATCAGAACCCAGTCAACGTGCCAGTTGCATCGCTCAAATGTGCAGCCTTCCAGATGGTAGATGGTCTCGCGCAGCACAAGCGTGCAGGCGACAAACTTGCAGCGGATGAATGCCTGCCCGCTGATGTACACGGTCTGGTTCTGGAAGGTTTCGCCTTCGTGCTTGGTAAGAAGCATGCCTACTCCTTGGAAGAAACGTAGAAACGGTATCCGGTGTTTCCGACGCACATGCGCCAGCCGGTTATAGCGACCAATTACGTCAATCCTATATCGGTTGAATCCGTGCCGTGCATAAGCGGCGCTTCTGCCTTGTCCAAAGAAATGCCACACGACAACGGATTTGCACGCCCCGGTCTTCCTTACCGGACGTGCGACGTATCTTTGCAGGAAACGAGGCGCAGTTCAAGCACGCGCCGGAAATCGTCGCGGAATTCGCCTGAGTGCAACTTATATATTTTAGATGGCGGTCGGCTGGTTCCTGGCTCCATCAATCACAGAAACTTCTTCGCGAACGCCCGCGCCGTTTCCAGCGCGTCGGCCAGTTTGGATGGGTCTTTGCCGCCAGCCTGGGCCATTTGGGGGCGACCGCCGCCGCCGCCGCCGGTGACTTTGGCCGTTTCGCGAATCCAGTCCCCGGCCTTGAGACCTTTGGCAATCAGATCATCCGAAACCGCCGAGACGAACATGACCTTTTCGTCGGCCACCGCACCGAGCATGATCGCGTGCCGGGGAGATTTCTTTTTCAATGAATCCATCGCGACACGCAGTTGCTCCTCGGTGGCGCCGGACACTTCTCCGACAATCAGTTTGCCCCCGTCGGCATCGGTCGCCTGATCGAGCAACTTGCCGGCCGCCGCCACCGGATCGACGGCCGCGACGCCCGCCGACAGCTTCTTCTTGAGTGTCTTGATCTCTTCCTGCAGCGCCGCCACGCGCTGCGGGATCATCTCCGGCGCGGCACTGAGCGTCTGGGATATCGCCCGAAGACTCTGGTCCATCCTCTGCACGCATTCGACAGCCCCGCGGCCGGTGACCGCCGTCAGTCGCCGCACGCCCTTGGCCACGTTCTCCTCACTGACGATTTTCATGAACCCGGCCTGTCCGGTGCGGGCCAGATGTGTTCCGCCGCAGAACTCAATGGAGTGGTCGGCGGAGGCATGTTGTCGCGGATCCTCCGTGCCGATAGCGATCACGCGCACCGGATCCGGATACTTTTCGCCAAACACCGCGCGCACGCCGACGAGTTTTTTCGCATCGGCCAACGGCATGATGGTGGCGCTGACAGGCAGATCGCCGTAGATCTTTTCGTTGACCAGTTTCTCCACCTGGGCGATTTCGGCCGGGCTGACCGGCTTATCGTGTGAGAAGTCGAATCGCAGTTTGTCGGGATCGACCAGCGAACCTTTCTGCTCGACATGGTCGCCGAGAACCTTGCGCAGAGCCCAATTCAGCAGGTGGGTGCTGGTGTGGTTGCGCATCGTGTCGAGGCGTGATCCGTCCACCGTGAGCGTGGCCGGCTGGCCGGGCTGGATATGCCCGTCGGTGACGGTGCCCCAATGAAGCACATGGTCGCCCTTGCGTTCGGTGGAGGTAACTTCGAACTCGCCGGTGGCGGTGGTGATCATGCCCACATCGCCCACCTGGCCGCCCTGTTCGGCATAGAAGTTGGTCTTATCCAGCAGCAGCGCGACGGACTGGTCCGGACCAAGCTGACCACTGGTGGCCACGCCCGCGCCCTGAATCCAGCCGACGATTGTGGATCGAGCGGTCAAGGAGCCGTATTTGGGAGAATCGTCGGTCTTCCTGAATCCGGCGAGATCGACAGCCACTTCCATGTGCTGTTTTCGGCCTTCGCCGGAGGTGCGTATGTGTTGCGCCCAAAGATGCTCGTACTGCTCACGATCCACCGTCAAGCCGCGTTCCTGGGCAAGCTGGGTGGTGAGGTCGATCGGGAAACCGAGTTCCTGATGCAAGTCAAACGCCGCACGGGCGTCGATGATCCGCGAACCGGCAGCGGCCGTTCTGGCCGCATCCTCAAACACCTTCAGGCCACGTTCCACCGTGGCAAAGAAGCTGGCCTCCTCATCCTTGATGACGGCGGCCACCTTTTCGGGATTGCGCCGCAATTCCGGAAACGCCTCGCCCATCTGTCCGGCAATCACCGGCACGAGCTTGAAAAGGAACGGCTCCTGAAACTTCATTACCTGATAGCCATATCGCACCGCGCGGCGAATCACGCTGCGCAGTACGGCATCGCGTTTCTTATTACCCGGCTTGGCGCCATCGGTGATGGCAAATGTGGACATGCGGGCGTGGTCAGCGATGACCCGAAAGGCCGTGTCCATCTGCGAATCGAGCCTGCCGGTGTATTGGGCCCTGGCGAGGTCGCCAATCGCCAGCATGAGAGGTTTGAATACGTCCGTATCGTAGTTGGATCCGGCCTGCTGGATCACCGAGCAGATGCGTTCGAAGCCCATCCCGGTATCCACATGCTTGGCCGGGAGAGGCGTCAGGCGGCCGTCGGTGCCGCGGTTGAACTGGATGAAGACCAGATTCCAGATTTCCATGACCCTGGCATCGCCGGCGTTGACAAGGTTTTTGCCGGATTTGTCGGGTGTCAGGTCAATATGGATTTCCGAGCACGGCCCGCACGGACCTGTCTCGCCCATTTCCCAGAAATTGTCCTTCTTGCGGCCGAGGTGAATATGGTCGGGGTTGATGTCGGTGACGGTGGCCCAGAGGTCGGCGGCTTCGCGATCGGCGTCCAGACCCTCGGCCGGATCGCCCATGAAGACAGTGGCGTGCAGGCGGGATTTGTCCAGACCCCATTGGTTGGTGAGAAGATCCCACGCCCAGGCGATGGCCTCCTTCTTGAAGTAATCGCCGAATGACCAGTTGCCGAGCATCTCGAAGAAGGTGTGGTGGTAGGTGTCCTTGCCAACATCGTCGAGATCGTTGTGTTTGCCGCCGGCACGGATGCACTTCTGGGTGTTGGCGGCGCGGTGGTAGTCGCGTTTTTCGGTGCCGAGGAAGATGGGCTTGAACTGATTCATGCCCGCGTTGGCAAATAGCAGAGTGGGATCGTCCAGCGGAACCACTGGAGAGGAGGGTACAAAGGTGTGCCCGTGCTGCTTGACGAAAAAGTCGACGAACTGCTGTCGGATTTCCTGGCTGGTCATGTTTATCTTCCACTAAGGTGCGGGGATTATCCCGAAGAACGCCGGGGGATCAAGCGGGGATTGCGCCAAGCAAGCTCGCGAAAGGAGAGTGTGACGGGAGGAGAATGTGAGGGGACAACTGACATATAACTGAAACCTTTCATTGCAAGCCCAGCGGGTGCGAAGGATCGCCCACCAGAGCGTAGCCGCGCAGATGCGAAGCGAGTCTTGCATCGCGTCGGGACAACCCGGCGCTTTGAAGCGTAGAAAGCAAGCAGTCAAGCCATGCGATTGAGCCTCGAAAGTCCATCGAGAGAGCCACGGCTGTTCCCTGCCCCGTGGCCGCGTCGGCCGGAGCGTCAAGGCAAGTTTCGGTCGGTCTATCCGATCTTCGAAGGAGCATGAGCGGGACGGCAAGGGTTTGTGCGGGAACTTGGGAGATCCTGTCATCTTCACCGGCAGACAGCGGCACAGCGGGTGGTCGCGAAAGAAAGCGCCCGAGGCCCGGTGGCGGCGCGTCGGCCGACACCTGAATGACCTTGCGCGACTGCTCGCCATTGTAACTACTGGATTTACAATGAGATATTGAAACACGAGAACTCCTCTCGCAGGCTGGGTTTGTCAAGAACTCAGCCGATAAGGGAGTCTCGTATGGCGAGTATGGTCGTTCGTGTTCGTGGTCTGGTCAGGCGGGAGTTGCGCCCGCTGCGTCAGAAGACGAAGGACAAAGGAATGGCGGTGCGCTGCCAGATCGTGTTGCTCTGGGGCGAAGGCGAACGTTGGTTCCAAATCGCCAGGGCGGTTGGATGCTCGTATTCGTGGGTGGGTCGGGTGATTCGGCGGTTCCGTGATAACGGTATTCCCGGCCTCTACGATCGACGCGAGGACAACGGCCAAACCACGCTTGATGAACAGTATCTGTCAACGCTTTATGAAATCGTGGACAAGCAGCCTCTCGACTTCGGGTATCCGCGTCGGACGTGGACGCAGGAATTGCTGACAAGAGTCATGGAGGAGCAGACGGGCGTCAAGATTCATCCTGCGTCAATGAGCCGGGCCTTGAAAATGATCGGCGCCCGGCTCGGTCAGCCCAAGCCGGTGGTGGGTTGTCCCTGGTCTAAAGCCGCGAAAAACAGGCGTTTGGCGGTGATCCGCCGGGCGATTGAGGGGATAACGGCCGGGGAGGTGGCGGTCTATCTTGATGAGGTGGACATCCGCTTGAATCCCAAGATCGGCCCGGACTGGATGAATCGCGGCAAGCAGAAGCAGGTGATGACGCCGGACCAGAACGCCAAACGGTATGTGTGCGGGGCGCTGAACGTTCAAACCAGGTGCATTGAACATGTGGCGGGCGAGCGCAAGAACAGCCATCCGTTCATCGCAACCCTGGAGCGCCTGCTCAAGGCGTATTCCCGGGCAACGATGATCCACGTCGTGCTGGATCACTTCCGCACACACAGCAGCAAGCAGGAGCAGGCATGGATGAAGCAGAAAGGCCATCGCATCCAGCTGCACTTCCTTCCGCCATACTGTCCGGACCACAACAAGATTGAGCGGAAGTGGCGGGACCTGCACGCGGCCGTCACACGGAACCACCGCTGTACGATAATCGAGCCGCTGATGGAGAACGTCCAAGACTGGTTGAAGGACCGCAATCGAAAAGCCCGGCGCCAGCAACCACGATCGGCAGCGTGACCATGAAACGAACTGCACTACTCGCGCAAGGTCATTTAGCTTAGGACCGGACATTTCTATTCGGCTAAGACCGGACATTACTATCCGGCTGCGACGGGTTCCAGGCGCATTCCTTGCAAACACCGGCGCCCGGCATTACCTTCTTTCGCGGTTTGACCGCGCACCGCACTTCGAAAAGATTAAAGGAGAACCAACCATGATTCAAATCGCCGACCGCATGTCGCTAGTGTCCGAATCCATCACCCTCGCCGTGGGGGCCAAAGCAAAAGCAATGCAGCGACAGGGAATCGACGTGGTTCTGTTCGGAGCGGGAGAGCCGGATTTTGACACGCCGCAATTCATCAAGGACGCCTGCAAAGCGTCGTTGGACAAAGGCGCGACCAAATACACGCCTACCCCATGCATTCCGGATCTGAAGGCGGCCATTGCCGAGAAATTTCAGAAGGAAAACGGCCTGCCCTACAAGCCGGAGAACATCACCACGGGAGCCGGCGGCAAGCACTGCCTCTACATGGCGTTCATGGCCGTACTGAATCCCGGCGATGAAGTGCTGATTCCGTCGCCTTACTGGGTCAGCTACCCGGAACAGGTG
>CAYSSA010000002.1:0-705 GCA_964433485.1 uncultured Tepidisphaeraceae bacterium
GGGCCGGAACCAAAGCTCGCGCATGCGATCGTTAACGCCGTCGCGGTCCTCATCATCGCCTGTCCATGCGCCCTTGGCCTGGCCACACCCACGTCAATCATGGTCGGCGTCGGGCGAGGTGCTCAGGAAGGCGTCCTGGTGAAGAACGCCGAGGCTCTTGAACGATTGGAGAAAGTCACCACACTCGTCGTGGACAAGACGGGCACCCTCACCGAGGGCAAGCCAAAACTAATCGATGTCCTACCTACCGGCGGTTTGGACGCGAAGGAGTTGCTGCGTCTGGCCGCGTCGCTGGAACAGAACAGCGAACACCCGCTGGCCTCCGCGATTGTGCAGGGTGCGAAGGATCAAGGCGTCGCCGTCGAGGCCGTAAAAGATTTCCGTTCGGTAACGGCTGGTGGGGTGGTGGGCAACATCGCGGGTCGTCAGGTGATGATCGGCAAACCGGGTTTTCTGCGGAACGAGAAGATTACCGGCCAGGAGTCGCTTGAAGCATCGGCCGTGAAGCTTCAAGAAGAAGGCAAGACGGCGATGTATGTCGCCATCGATGGCAAGCCGGCCGGAATCCTTGCCGTCGCCGACCCCATCAAATCCACCACCGCCGAAGCGGTTCGCGAACTCCACGCGCTCGGGTTGAAACTGATCATGCTCACGGGCGACAATCGCCGTACTGCGGCCGCGGTGGCCGGGCAACTCGGCCTTGAT
>CAYSSA010000002.1:715-6625 GCA_964433485.1 uncultured Tepidisphaeraceae bacterium
AGCCGAGATCGAACCCGCCGGAAAGGTTGCCCACATCAAGAAACTGCGAGCCGAAGGCAAACACGTCGCCATGGCCGGCGACGGAATCAACGACGCCCCCGCCCTCAGCGAAGCAGAGGTCGGCATTGCCATGGGCACCGGCACCGACGTTGCCATGCAAAGCGCAGGTATCACGCTCGTGAAAGGCGATCTCCGCGGCATCGCCAAGGCCATCCGCCTCAGCCGCGCCACCATGCGGAACATCCGCCAGAATCTGATTTTCGCCTTTCTCTACAACGCTCTGGGCATTCCAGTGGCGGCCGGGGTGCTGTACCCATTTTTCGGCTTGCTGCTGAGCCCGATCATTGCCGGCGCCGCCATGAGCCTGAGTTCCGTATCGGTCATCGGCAATGCGTTGCGGCTGCGGAGCGTGAGGGTGTGATTCATGTGACAGATAAAAACAGAACAAAGACAAAGACGATCAAAAGGTGTCGGCCTCTGGCATCCGCTCCGGTGCGGCCGGATTGACAACTCTACCAGTTGTGGCCGCCGAGCAGTCAACCGAGTACAGGATGCCAAGGACCGATAATGGGCGTCCATGTCGAACTTAACATAATCCCCATTGTCGGCTGGCGGTGGGGGGTTTGAGGCTGGGGGTTTGAGGCTGGAAAAGCCGAGCGGCGGTGAACTTCAGATCCGTGATCGACTATCGGACGTCAATACTCGCTGGGCTGGAGGATGCTTGTGAACTGTTCGCTTCAGATACCGCCGGCAACGGCATCAAGTGCTCGATCATCTGATAAACAGGTGAACGCGCTCTCGCTCCGGGAGATTTTTGAGTTTTCACATCCTCTTGGCCCATGTTCGTCAATTTCACTGTCACCGTGGCCATGCGCTGCAAAGCTTGGCGGATACCCTCACCACAGTCCTTCGCGTTTCAACTCGGTTTCCAGTTCACGTTTCGACATCCGCAAGCTTGCCGGTTCCGCCGGGTGGCCCACTGGCTTGGCGCTCTCCGTATCTCGTCTGGTCAGTTCATCCATGAAACACCGAATACCCTGCTCGGTGACGACAATCTTGCCTCCGAGCCGCCGGTATTCCAGATGGACGCCCCGAACGCCCTTTCTGGCCCACCGCCAAAGGGTTGAAGGCGCCGGCTTGGTCGGCAGCAATCGCGCGGCCTGTGCGAGAGTCAGGTACTTTGCGCCATCGAGTTTGGCAGCCGGCGGGCTGATGTCGTTTGGCGAACCGCAAGTTCCACCCGGCTGGTGATTCGACGCAGCACCCATCGCGGCCAGTGCGGTCAGGCCGTTGGCAATCAATTGTTCCGCGATGTCCGTGCTCACGCCCAGTTTCTCGGCGATGGCTGACAGCGGCACGAGTTGGGTTGGATTGCGGTTCATGGTGATAATCGGTTTGGCGGAAGTGATGCGTGAGACTGGCAACCTCACCGAGTTCAGTTTCCACCGCAGGATGGACAGTGATGCTGGCCGCAATTCGGACAGTGGAGGCCGGGATTGATTCGCCCGCAGCGCTGGCAAAACGCCACGCACGGCTGAGCCGGGATGAGCGGAACGTCGGGCAGCCGGTCCTTCTGCACCTGCTTGATTTCAGGGAAGAGAAGCAACTGCTTTTCCGCATTTGGCTTTTGTCGATGGCGTCTCTTCTTCATAGTGACCTCCGGTTTGTTGGGTCTCCTAGTTCGCGGCGGGGACGCGAAATGGCGCTCGATCTCCTGACACGCCGCCGGCGTGTGCGATGCGATGGCGTTTCCATTGCGGATGCAGCGGATCGGCCTATCTCAAATGCCCGCTCCAGCATCCAGACAATCCGCTCTCCGTCCGACAGGTTGACGAAATCGTCGTGGAGAACGGAGTGATAAAGGACTTGCTCGGCTGCTTGCCGCGGAGTGAGGTTACTCATGATCGGTGACCTCCTTCGACAGAGCGCACTCGTCGTTCTGAGGCAGACTGGCCGCAGAACTGGTTAAGTTGGGCGCGGGACACTCGCCCGCCTTCCGAGCGAGGTATTCATCAATGGCGTGCCGCAGCCAACGGCGAGATCGCCCGATGGCCACGGGACGGGGTAATTCGCCGCTGCTGGTGAGCCTCCACACGGAGCGGACGCTGATGTCCAGGAGAAAGGCAACCTGCTGGACGCTCAGTGCCAATGGGTCTCCCGCGATGCGGATGGTTCCTGGTGACGGGTGCGACATGGTCAATCCTCCGGAAGATGGTTGTTATGATGTTCGCTTTCATGCGAACACTGATTGCGAACAGACTCCTGAACCGCGAGACGGCGTCATGCCGTCGGTCGCGGGTTTGCTACTTCTGGCCGGTCGAGGCGACCGTGCCCGATTCTCCGTGTTGAGTAAGGGAACGGCGTAACGCGAATGCGTTCCGCGCACCAAGAAAAGTGTTGCCGCTGTTCATCCGCAGACCGGCGAAGCGAGCGACGACTGCCGCCTGCGGAGCCCCAAACGTCGCTGCAATTGCTGGAACCATCTGACGCCAGATCCGTTCCGACACTGAATTGTCTGCGATCAGCGTCTCGGCCAGCGCCTTGCGGGGGACGTGGTGCTCCAGGCACAGACTCACCAGGTTTCGGAACAACGGATCGAGCGGCATCAGGAATACACCGGCGAAATGATCTGCCTGCCGCTCATAGAGATCGTGGTAGGCGGTGGCCAAATGACTGATGTCGCGGAAAACCCGGCGGGCCTTCTGGTGAAGGACCAGGTGCCCCAGTTCATGGGCGCATGTGAAACGGAACTGCTGGTCGTCAGACACGATCTGGGGGTTGATGAGGATCTCGCCCCTCTCATGAATGGCGGCCCCCTCGACAGCGATGTCGCCAAGCTCGATGGGTTCAATGCTCAGTCGCAGACCCATCGGCCGCTCCACCCAGAGATCCACCGGAACCGGAACGGGGATACTGTCCAGCCCCAGTTCTTTGACGCACCAAGCCACCGAGCCGGCTGCTGCTTTTTCAGCAGCATCAAGTTGCGGATTCACCTGCTTGAATGGCACGGCAGTTGGCATGATGGACTCCATGCACGGCTATGAAGACCGGGAACGTCCCTGGCCCGCCTCCGGCTCTTTCGTCAGCTTCTTGGCCTGACGAATCAACTGATCCCATTGTTCCGAACTCAGACTCCTGGCGGTGCGGAGGAACTCCGGAACCTTTTCCGCTGTGACAGGGTCTTGGCTGGCAACCTCGCCCACGATGGCATTCGGCCGGCTCCACCCCGAACGCAACTCTGCCTCCGGCAGCTTGTAGCCTTCAACCATTCGGAGCAAGAGGTCCTCCGACGGCGTTCGCCGGCCCTTTTCCAGGTCAGTCAGATGCGCCGGGGCGACATCCAGCAGTCGGGCCATTTCGCGAAGGCCCTTGTTGAGGACTTCCACTCGATGGCGGCGGAGTCGCTCGCCGATGGGTTCGGGCTGTCGTGGACTAGCTTTCTGGGGCACGGCATGTCTCCTGTTCGCTTGTATGCTAACTAAGCGAGATCGCGGAGTCAACCGTCTTCCTGAGATTTTTTTTGGAGCCGCCGGAAGGCGGTGATAGGATGCCTGCAACGACTCGCCAGAGTCGCGTCGTCATGTTCGCAACGCGAGCCTGATGCCGTTCAGATGGGACAGCACTCCCGGTAAACCTGGTCTCACCAATCAGGCTAAGGGCGGCGGATTCACCACCCGCCATCGTGCTGTGCCCGTAGAGCCGGATGCCATGAGAGTGGCTCGTCCGGTTCGACGGAGGCTCGCCGGAGCAATACCCCCACCAAGGGGCCAATCCCGGCGTTCTATCCGATATCAGTTGTTCTTTGTCTACATTCACGAAATCGGGCGACAGGGACATGCCCCGGTGCTGCGGAATTCCGCCGCATTGGGGTCGTGTCGGCTGAAACGGGTGACGCGGCCATTGGCCGCGAAATCCCTGCGACGGGGTCCGGTCCCAAGTCCTTGGGATCGTTCAACGTCGGCCGGCGTGGGGAGCTTGCGTCCTGGCGACAGGCGCAACCGGGCATCACCAGCCCGGCGATCGGTCGAAATGACCGACGGCGAAAAGCTCAACCACGAAAGGCCCGCAAGGGCTTGCCGGTGAGTTTCATCGGAGACGGTGCCGAACCGCGAAAAGCCATCGCTGACGGGTACGGGGGAGCTTCTGGTTTCTACCCCCGGAAAGCGTACGCGCCTGCGTACGGCGACTATGCCAGGGCGGGAGCCCTGGACATACGGCGATTGGCCCGAGGGGTCACACCCTCTAGCGACGTGACCGATGAGATGACGGTCGATACTAACCTGGGAAGGACTGCGGTTGCCGGCGTGGTGGCCGGTGCCTGGCTTGGTTGGCCAGGTGATTCAAACATCGCAGTCTGGGAGAGTGCCGCAAGTAGCAGACCGCGTAAGCGGTGCGGCCGCGTGGCAAGGCAGTCACGGGGCCGTCTGCGTGCTGACGGGTGGTGCCGAGCACAATGCAGCGACGAAAGCGGTGACGGGCGATTGCCCATCTGAACGGGATGCCGGCCGGGAGGGAGGCGCGTGCAGCGCCTCCTTCCCTTCGGGCCGGTCTGTGGCAAGCGGCTGGCGGACTGCACGAGAGTTCTCCTGGCGGAGAGCTGTCGTGTGGCAGCGAGCAAACGAATGGAGCCGACGCCTTAAACGGGGATGGCGTCGGCAGTGAACGAAGGGGTTTCATTGTGCAACCGCTATGAATTGCGGACGGTCAAGCTGGGAAACCAGCGGCCCGGCCGCGCCAAGGGCGGTGCGAAAGGAGGTTCGCGACAGGTTGAGAGGTTTGATGAATGGGGTTCTGTGAACTCGGGCCTCGCGGCCGGGTCGTGTCAACGGTCCTGCTGGGCCAGAGGAGGTTCTGCGAAAGGTCAACAACGGCTTGGGTGGCTGCGCCGATAAGCAGCCACCAACCTTTGCTCTTTGTCATAAACTGAAGCAACCGGGCTTGGCGTGCGGATGCGAGGGCATGTATCGGTGCGTGGCAAGCTCGGTGGAGGGTTTTGTGCAGCAGGTGGCTGTGTCCTACCTGGGGCATGGCTACTGGTTCTACGTGTCCGGTTGCGTGCCGGAACACAAAGACCCGTTGCTCGTGGATGAGAAGCTGATTGCGAAGTATGGGATTGACCGGAGCAAGTGGGATCGGGCTCGCCGGAAACGGGCTGGCCTGGCCAACATGCAGTACATCCGGTGCGGGCGGTTCTTCCTGCTCCTGGCCACGGCCGGTCCTCATCCCTTTTTCGAGGAGGAAGCGGGGAACCTGCGGGATGCCCGGCGGGTTTCCATCAAGTTCGCCGGCTACTCGGTCAGCTACCGGGGCGGGCATCCGCATGTGCGGATCGAGCGGGAGACTTACAACTGCATCAAGGGCTATCTGCTGGAACGGGCCACACGCAACTCGGCGGAAACACTGGCTCAGGGCATCCGGGCGATTCCCTTTGAGCCGTATGCACCGGTGCGGCGGCAGATGTTCAACCTGCTGCGGGCGGTGAACCGGGCGAGGAAAACCGCTGGCATGAGCGAGGTGCCGCTGGATGCGGTGCGGCTGCGCCGGGCGGCGATCCGCGTGTTCGATGCACCGGCTCCGTGAGGGTCACGGGTTGGCGTCGAAGATGTGGACCTGGCCGTCGCACTCGAAGGTGATGATGTCGCCGGCATACTCCAGATCCCGGGCGATGCCTTCGTAATCGATGTGGTACCGCAGGAATTCCGGCAGCTTGTTGATCAGGTCGCCGTAGCAATCCTCCACGAATTCCGCGACGTAATCGTCAATGCGGTCAAACGCGCCGCGGTATGCATCCTCCATGTACCGGGTGGCTTCCTCGATGCCGGAGAGGCCGCCGAAGTGGGTGAGCAACTCCGCGAAGACCGGGCCGTGTTGCACGATCAGTTTGGCGGCTTCGGCAACCTGGGCGATGTC
>CAYSSA010000002.1:6660-31889 GCA_964433485.1 uncultured Tepidisphaeraceae bacterium
CATGTAGTCGTGGATGGCCCATTCTTCAGCCACAGGCTCGGTGGATTTGGCGAGCATGGCGGTGATCTCGGCGTGGATGTCGTCCGCATCTTGGTCAGCGTCGATCCAGCATCCGTGCAGTTCGCCGGCGTTGTAGTCGGCCAGGGAGGCCACGTAGATGCGGGGCGTGTACTTCGGGGTGGGCTTGGCCGGTGGCGGCATTGAATCCGCGGCGGCGGTGGGGTCGGTTGCGGCGGGAATCAGGTCATTGGATTGCTCGGCTTTCATGATGTCCTCCATGAGGTTCTGGGTTTCGGGTCTCTCACCCCGGTTGGAGAGCCGAAACCCGGAACCGGAGGACTCCAGAGCGCAGGGGCTGCAACGCGAGGCCGGGCGTATTGCACGGCGCCTGACGGGCGAAACCTGGCAAAGCAGTGCGTCGCCTTCGGCCGGAGACGAAACGGCGTCCCGAAGCGAGGGAGGGAAGGCCGTGAATCCCGCGATCCGGGGCTATCCCGGCGGCCAATCACGTCACACTGCGATTCCGATGGATCGCGAAAAGTGCTCCTCAAAGCGGACGAGAGACCGCTGGAGCATCGGTTGGTGTCCAAGTATACTCCGTGCCGCTTGGTGGTCGGACTTCGTTCGCTCTCCGGTGGATGCACCTCTCGACCACGGAAACCAGGTGACCTATGGCTGACTCAGAGCAACTGCTCAAGCTGTTTCAAGAATGGCAGCAAGCACAAGATGGGCGCTCTCCAGAGGAAATCTGTAAAGACCACCCGGCGCTGCTGGATGAGTTAAGGATGTGCATTGAGCGGGCTCGGGCGAAGGAAGAACCAGCGGATGCCCCGGCCATTGAGGCCGGCGATCGACCATTTGAGAGGCGAGTCCAGTTCCCGAAGATCGCGGGCTATACGCTCCTGCGAGAACTCGGCCGGGGTGGACAAGCGGTGGTCTATCAGGCCCTGCAAGAATCCACGCACCGGAAAGTGGCGTTGAAAGTGCTGCTGGAGGGGCCATATGCCTCGGCCTCGGCGAAACGCCGATTCGAGCGGGAGGTGGAGCTGGCCAGCCACCTCAAGCACCCGAACATCATCGCAGTCTTCGACAGTGGAACCACGGACAGCGGGCAGCCGTTTTATGTCATGGATTATGTGCGGGCGGTACCGATCACCCAATACGTCCGCGACAACACCCTCAGCTTGGAAAAGGTGCTGGAGTTGTTCGCCGTGGCGTGCGATGCCGTTAACCACGCACACCAGAAAGGCGTCATTCATCGCGATCTCAAGCCCAGCAACATGCTGGTGGATGCCGAAGGAAACCTGCATATCCTCGATTTCGGTTTGGCCAAGGCGGTCACTGACCGGCAGGAGACGCTTGCGACCGTCACCGGGCAGGTGATGGGAACGCTGCCTTACATGAGTCCCGAGCAGACCAAGGGCAATCCCGACCTGATTGACACGCGGGCAGACGTGTATGCGCTGGGGGTGGTCCTTTATGAGATGCTGACCGGATCGTACCCGTATCCGGTGCTGGGTGAGATGGCGGAAGTGCTGAAGCACATCGCTTCCACCGAACCCGCACCGCTGACCCGAAGCTGGACAACAGCAAGCGGCATCAGCCGTTCAGCACGCATTCGTTCGGGCTGTCCAATCAATGATGAGGTGGAGACCATCACGCTCAAAGCCCTCTCCAAGGAACGGGAGCGGCGATACCAGAGCGCGGGCGAGGTGGCCAGAGACATCCGGCACTACCTGGCGAACGAGCCGATCGAGGCGAAACGCGACAGCGGGATGTACGTTCTGAGGAAGACCCTGCGGAGATATCGGGTGCCTGTGGCTATGGCGCTGGCGTTTGCGGTCATCTTGGTTGCGGCAACGGTGGTTTTGTCAGTCGCCTTGCGAACGGTTGCCGCAGCCAAACACAATCTGGTACTTGAACGCGACAATACCCGGAAGGAACGCGATCGGGCCAATGGGAACGCCGAACTGGCAGGCAAACACGCCGAGGAAGCTACCCGCAATGCCCGAGGCGCGCGCGATGCGTTGGCCGCCACTGGCGAGAGCCTGCTTTTGCAGCGGCAGTTCGCGGCGGCAAGGCGCAGCTTCTTGGAGTGCCGACGATTGTCAGAGTCCCTCGGCCTGCCACAGGATCAATCAGTGGCAGGGCTATTGGATAGCTATTCAAGAGTCGGTGCATCACTCCTTGGCTTCGAAGAAGACGCGCCGTCAACGGCATTCGCGGGCCATAGCGGACCTGTGATGGCGATTGCGTGGTCGCCTGATGGGCGAATGGCCCTGTCGGCAGGCGGTTCCCTCTCAGAGGATCGAAATGCGGGCGGTGACAAGGCTATTCGCATCTGGGACGCAGCAAAGGGGGTGCAGAAAGCCAAGCTCTTGGGCCACAGCGGCACCGTGCGCGCGGCTGCGTTTCTACCTGACGGGCGCAGAGTCATTTCCGCCTCAACTGACGGCACCGTCAGACTCTGGGATGCGCAGACTGGATCTGAACTCCGCGTCTTGGCGTCCGTTCCAGAGATCATCAGTTCCCTGGCGGTGTCGAAGGACGGCAACACGGTCGTCTTCGGATCGTATAGCCGCGACTTCCTGAGCAAGCGTGATGCGTCAGGTCACCTTCGAGTGTACGATTTGCCGTTGGGGCAAGAGCGAATTCGTCTCAAGGGCAATCCGGGCAGGGTGCATGGCGTGGCCATTTCCCCGGATGGGCGCTACGCAACCACGGTCGGCTTTCTCCGCGAGGTCAGAGTCTGGGATTTGCAGTCAGGCGAGCAGCGGATCGCATTGAAGGGCAATGGGAACATTGTGAACGCGGTCGCTATTTCGCCAGACGGTCAGTTCGTCGCCGCTGGCGGGTGGGATCGCAGAGTGCGCGTCTGGAGGCTCGACAATGAGCTTCCCCTCACGGAGTTGGATGGGCATGATGGCGCGATTGAGTCCATCGCGTTCACGCCATCCGGCCAAAGCCGGCTTCTTACCGGCGCTACCGATCAAACCGTCAAATACTGGGACATAACCAATCGAAGGGAGATCACAACGTTCATGAGCCATACGGGCCCAGTGGCAAGTGTGTCATTCTCCCCTGATGGGCGAAGCGCCTTATCTGCGGGGCACGATGGCAAGATCCATTTGTTGGATCTATCAACAGAGATCAGCATCGTTCGGAACTTTCAAAGCCCGGTCTCGAAGGTTGCTGTTTCGTCTGATGGACGGATGCTGGCATGTGCAACCAGGTTGGGTATTCGACTCCTGGATGCGCATACAGGCCAACAGTTGCAGACCTTTACTGATCCCGGTACGCCCGCCGCCATACCGTACGCTGTCACCTTCTTCGCGAAGCATGATAAGCTGTTGGTGGGCAATCACGACGGGACCATTGTCGTTTGGGATCTCCGCAGCGGCAAGCGGTTGGCTCAGCTCGTTGGGCATAAAGGCCGCGTTCAAGCCATTACGGTGTGTCACGATGATGCAATCTGCGTGTCCGGCGGAGATGACACGGCGGTTCGCGTGTGGGACTTAGAAAAGGGAACGCTGCTGCGCGCACTCGCGGGCCACACCGATCAAGTTTGTTCCGTGGCCGTCTCGCCCGACGGGACCGCCATCGCATCGGCGGGTGATGACGGGGCCATCTTGCTTTGGGATCTTCAATATGGACGTCAGACGCAAAGGTTGTTGGGTCACGTCAATCTGGTTCACGAAGCAGTATTCGTCGACCATGGGCGCAGAATCCTGTCAATTGGCTTTGACCAGAAGATCAGGCTGTGGGACTTAGCGTCCGCCACCAACATTGCCACATGGACGGGCACAGGACACTTCGGCACGAGCTTAACGGTCTCCGCTAATGGCCGATATGCAGTATCGGGAGCCATTGAGCCAATCGTTCGACTGTGGGACGCGGTTACCGGAGAGCACATACACGCGTTCAAAGGCCACACGAACAACGTCGAGAGCGTTGCGTTTGCCCCCGACAACACCACCTTCTATTCAGGGAGTTGGGACGGCACCGTTCGGCGTTGGGACATGGCAGCGCCTGACACGTACCGCAGATTTCAGAAGAGCGTATGTGCTGCCATAAACACGCTGAGGGCAAGCCCAAGTGATGCCAGGGCATTAGTTACACTCGCGGAGTGGTACGCCTTCCGAGGATGCGACCGCTGGGCCGCTGATCTGCTTGAGGAATCAGCCCAGCATGGCGGTACGATCTCCAGTCTGATGCTTGCACGGTGTTACTGGAGGTTGGGCAGGCTTTCGGATGCACATCGGCTATTTGGGAATGCCATTGCACAGAAGGAAGCCCCGGAAGACTATCTGCTGCTCTGTCGTGCAGCCGTCGCAGCGGCGATGGAGCGAGAACGGACGTCCAACATCACCATCGGAGCATCCGATGACTCGGAACTCAGCGTGTTTTCTGAGTTTACGCGAGCCTGCAGAGCTGCCATGGCGTCAAACACCAACAACCATTGGCCGCAGTTTCAATACGCATGTCTGCTTGTGCATCAGGGCGCGTTGGAGCAGCACCGCATGCACTGCAATGCCATGTTGAAGAAGTTCAGTGACACCAGCGACCGAGCCATCGCAGACCGGGTGGCCAAAGCATCACTCTTCGTGCCCCAAGCCAATATCGACCTGGCCCGTGCATGCGAGTTGGCCGATCGGTCAGTTGCAGGCCCGGCACATCAGTGGAGTCACTATTTTCAGCTCACCAAGGCCCTGGCCGAGTACCGCAGCGGCCGATTCCAGGCGGCGGGTGAATGGGCCAGCAAGAGCGCCTCTGCGACCCGCGGGGGCAATGCCGTGCATGCGTTCATCGAGGCATCGCTGGTACTGTCCATGGCGCAGCAACGCACTGGGCGGCTGGCTGAGGCAAGCAAAGCATTCAAGGAGGCGGTCGATGGCATGGACAGAATCCTGCAACCTGGGCAGAAGGGATTCGAGGGTGGCTTCCATGACTGGATCATCTGCCAAGCGCTGCGCAAGGAAGCGGAAGCCCTGGTGAAGGGTGTCCCAGCCACTGTCCCGGCGACACAGCCCGCACGACAATGAGGATGGACCGTATGGCAACATCCGGCAACAATAAGGAGTCTTCGAAGCTCGATCCGTCCCTGGCCACGCGGAAGTCGATCTTCATTCACATCAACAGCCCCGACACCCAAGCCAGAGAACTGGCTTGGGAGGAGTTCAATGAGAAATACGGGCCGATCATCGCCGGATGGGCGCGCCGATGTGGTGCAAGCCATGATGAAGCGATGGATATTGTGCAGAACGTCATGCTCGGCTTCTTCCGTGTGTCGCCGGCGTTCGTCTACTCGCCGGACCGTGGCCGGTTCCGGGGCTACTTGAAGACCGCCACGTTGACTGCCCTGCACAAGGTGCTGAGCAAGCGGATGCAGCTTGCGGATAGTGCCGCAATCGGTCAGACGCCAGCCGCGGACAGTCAGTGGGATCAGACTTGGGAGGCTGAACTGCTCCGGAAGGCGATGTCGTGCGCAGAAATGCAGTGCAAATCGGAGCATTATCAGGTCTTCCTTCAGCATCAGATCATGGGCCTGACTGGCGACGCGGTGGCGCAAGCCTGCGGCATGAGCGTTGCCAACGTTCACAAGGTCTGTCAGCGAGTCCGTGATGTCATTCGGGGAGAACTTACCCGTCTCGAAGTCGAATACGGCTGAGGCTCCGTAGCCATCGCATTTCCAGCGGCTGGGGTCACGCTGGTTTGACGTTTGACTCCTCGATCCCTTGCCTGTGTCGCCGGCCATCTACGCCCCAACCGGCAACTTCACCGATTTCGTCAGTCATCACCCGGATCACGGCTATACGTCTGCGAAAGCGGCAATCAACGTCAGCGTGGCGTTGATCAGACCGCTGTGATTTGCAGATGGCCAACGTGGCCAAGGAGCATGCCGTGCTTTCCAACACCCTCTTTCCATCTTCAACCAGCCCGTTTCAGAGATTTGTCCCGAATCCCGATCTCAGACGGTTAAGGACCATTCCCCGACGCGTGTCACGCACGCCGGCTGCGGTTTCCGTTGGACCGCGCAGGATGATGATCCCCGTTTTCGGGCGTGATCGCCTCGGGGCATTTGGCGACATCCTCGGGACCATCGCCGCCCTCAACTGCAACGTCGTTTCCAGCACGTTTCTGGTACACGAGCGTTACTTCGATGGTTTGATCTGCGTCACCGGCAGCGACGACAGCCTTCGGCAGCTTCGCCAGGTTGCGGCGGACGAGCCCTTTGTCTCGGACCTCGGGATCGTTCAGGTACTGTACGATCGCACCGAGAGCCGATCCGCTCCGGATATGTATGACATCCACATGACCGCACCGAACAGGCCGGGGCAGTTGGCAAGTCTCTGCGAACTCACCGCCAACAGCGGCTTGAATATCCTCTATGCCTACGGTTATGTGACACGGGGGTTGGCCAACGCCGCTTCTCTTTGCGCCGCCTACCTGCTGGTCGACAGGAAGTCACCGCTGGCCGACTTCGGTCAGTTCCACCGCGAGGCCCGCAAGTTGGAAGCATGCCAGGGGATGGCGATTGTCGGTCCCCAACCCCACTTTGAGCGGCTGGACCGCGATCGGGCTGTCTGGCCGACTGCCCGCCTTCCGATCGTCTGAACAGCGCCGCATCGTTTGGGCCGAGCGCCGGCACTGCCCTGCCGGTGCTCGGTAATACGGACTCCATTCTCACGCTTACAGCAACAACTCAGGCTCAATTATGCAAACAAACACACCAAATCTCATCGTCTCTCATCATTGCGTACGTCGGTTTCGTGAGCGGATTGCGAGTGCATCCAGCATGTCAACCACCGCGATCCGGCAGAGGATCCGTGTGAGCATCGCCCGCGGCCAGGAATATGGGCATCAGCAAGGCACTGATCGTGCCTTCAAGTGCCTGGTGGATGATGCACATGGTCCCGTCTTGATTCCGCTGGCGGTTGACGCGGAAACCGGTGAATTGATCGCCAAGACAGTCCTCACTGCCGAGCAACTGGCAGTCAACGCCCAGGCTCGACGCCGCCGTTATCGATGTGTAAGGCGGCGGCGTGCTGGCAATGACCGACGTATCCCAGGTATGGCAGAATCGGAACCGGAGTCCGTGCGTCTGCCCCGAATCGGGGTGCATCGCCGTCAACTCAGCCATTTGAGACAGTTGGATCAGGAACAGGAAGTCGTCCAGTTGGGGTGTTCCTGCATACGGTCGCGTTGGCACAGGCCTGACGTGCCATCCGGAGTGCCAGACGATGCGTGATGCCTGCATTGCCCCTGATGCGTCAGAGGCGACTGTTCAGAAGGCAAAGTACCCGGTGCGCTCACACGCACCGGGTACCTGCTTCGAGGAAGTGACTTCCCTTTCACGCGGCTTCTTCTGCCGCTCCCGGTTCCTCGGCCGGTTCCCGCAAATTTGCGGGGAGCCAGGCATTGAGCTTGTCGGCCAGGGCCTTGTCCTCCATGCGGCCCTCGGCGGCGTCAGCGAAGAGCTTGTCGAGCGACTCAACCAACTCGCTCTTCTTCTTCCGCTCGGCGGCGGAGCGGTAGGCCGGGCCGCGAATCTCGCCGATCAGGTGGGCCAGTTGCACCTTCTGGAAGCCTTTGAGCCATGCCGCCTCTGGCCGCCAGCAGCGGCGGATATCCACGGCCAGTTCCTTGGCCAGCCGGGCAATCAGCGGCGTGACACGGGACGGGTGGGCGGTGAGCAACTCCACCGTCAGCAGGTCAATCAGGGCGTACAGTTTCTCCTCCGGCAGGGCCAGCAGACGCTCATACGCCTCATCATCCGACAGGGAATGATCGGCGGTGAAGGGGTCCAGTTCTGCTCGCCGCTGCCGCAACTCATCCAGAGCGGGTGAGTGCAAGCCCTCGGAATTGCCGGCGTGCAGGGTGGTGCCGTTGGCATCGCGGCGGATGGCCAAGGCCTCGGTCCGCACCTTGTCGTGAAGCACAAGGACCAGCAGCCGCTTGCGGACCAGCGTGTTGCCCATGGCTGCCTGACGCACGGCCAGGGCCTGATGGGCGAAGGTGGCTGCCGTCTGATTGTCGCTGAGATTGTCGGATGTCGGGGCCGGGGGAACGGGAGCCGGGCCGACGCCATCGCCGCTGTTGGCGGGCATGCCGGCCTGCGGTCGCTGCCGGGGGATGCGGTGTTCCCGCCGAATCCGACCATCCGGGTCGATGATCAGGAACACCGTGCCCACGGCCTTGGTTTCCTCGGCATAGCTGACCGGGGCATTGTCCGTCAGTTCCTTCTCACGGGCATCCAACTCTTCCAGTTTCTTCTCGATTCGCTCGCGAAGGGCCTCATCGTCCTCGCCCGCTTCCTCGAACATTCCCTCCAGCTTCTGCCGCCGCTGAGCGAGTTTGGTGAGCTTCTTGGTTACCTGCTCATCGTAAACCGGCTCCGGCTCGGCCATGCTCCACAGCCGGTCCTGAATGTCGGCCTGCGGGCCGATGACCACTTCCGACCAGCCTTCCTCGATCAGGCCCTCCCGCTCGCGGATCAGGGCATCGGCCTGGGCCTGCATGAAGGCGGACCGCTCCACCAGCACCCGCTGGCTGAACAGGTCACGGCTGACGGCAGGCTCCGTCAGGGTGTTTACGTCGAACAAGGCATGGCTGGCGTCCATCCAGGCGTTGTTGACGATGTTGCGGACCTGCTCGGCGTGACGGGGCTTGCCGCCGGTTTCCCGCCAGATTTCTTCCTGCCGCTCATCTGGCACGGCCGCGAAGGCCTCGGCGGTGGCGGTGTCAATCTCCCCCTGGCGGTAGGCCACTTTCACGATGTCCGTGAGGGTGGCCAGCTTCATCCGCTGGCGGACGTAGCGCTCGTTGACGCCGAACTCGGCGGCGATGGCGGCGACGCCCTTGGCATCCTCGCGGGCCAGCTTGGCGAAGGATTCGGCTTCGTCCAGGGGGTGCATGCCCTCGCGGGCGAAGTTCTCGGCCAGACTCATGGCGTCGGCCGTCAGGTCGTCCACGGCCCGGACCTCACAGGGAATTTTGGGGTTGCCATCCCCCCGGTGGATTTCCCGCAGGGCCACCAGCCGCCGATTCCCGGCGATGATGGAATAGGCCTTGTCGGCCGACTCCCCCACGGGCCGGACCACCAGAGGTTCCAGCAGGCCATGGGCACGGATCGACGCCACCAGCCGGCGATGGGCCTCCCGCTCGGGCTTCACCCGGCGGGGGTTGCGGCGGCTGGCCACCAACTGCGACAACGGAACGGAAACACGCATACAGACCTCCTCGAAAAAGAGGATTTGTTGCGGCAACCGGCTCCGAGCCACACCGGCCCAGCGTTTTTTTCCCGGCCGCCGCTCTCGCAAGAGAGCTGGCGGCGGCCGGGAAAGAACCCCCGGCGGCACCCCGTGGAGGCGCCGGGAGCGAGCGGGGAGTGACGGGCTGAAGCGGAGCGCCGCCTGCGTAATCGCCGAAGGCCAGTCATCGGCGGCGCGCAGCGCTCGGCACGACAAGAGCGAGCGACCAAGCCGGAGCGGGGTGTCGCCGGGCGGCTCACACCGCGGCGAAGCCGCCGTGAGGCTGGAAACTCGATGATCAGATGTAATAGCGGAATTGTGGTAACGGTTCTCGATCCTGCCCCGTCGGCATTTCTCGCATGATGTCGCCGACCAATCGCGAGAAGCGTAGTGTAATAGGCATCAACCCGGCGAAGGATGCCGAGTTCCAGTTCATCTTGGTGAGCGTGAGAATCTCTTGAAGCAACGCCTCAATGGAGCTGTCGCCAAAATGGTCGGCGACTTGGAGCGGCGAGGGCACATGGCCGTGTGGGTAAGCCTTGAGCGCCGGGATGAACCCGGTTGTGTACAGATAGTGCGTGTCGCCAACCTGAAAACTCGTGCCCCGGAGCGGTGGATATTGCCCCGCGCGGAGCAGTCGGGCCTGGCTGGTTGGACTGACCGCAAGCAGGTCGAATTGCTGCACCTGTTTCAGGGCGGCCTCAAAGCCCTTCTTCTCATCCGGCCAGAAGCGAGAGGATTTGTGAATCACAACGCGGGTGGGCTTCTGGCGCATCTCTGCTTCGTAACGGCGGAGCACCAGAGCAATCAGGTCGTTCGCCATTGACTCGCTCAAGTGGGGTGAGTTCCCGTGCTTGTCCTCGTCCCAGAGGAAATCCTGACCCCTGAGGACAATTCCGTCGCCGTGTTCGTCGAACGCCTGCGCAACGCTGCTGCGCATCTGCTGGGACTTGGAGCCAAGGGAGCGAAAGAAGCTGATCCCGATGTAACATGTGCCGGGCCGCAACTGGCGAGGTGACCATGGAATACCGCCGCACTTGAAATACATCCCCGTAAAGAAGTTCCACGCGCACTTGGATCGGTGATCGACCTTCTTTGAGTCGGGGGCCGCCTCAGAAGTCCGCTGGAGAAGGATCTGCGTGGGCAGGCGGTACTTCATCGCCTCGGCCTTGAGTGCTCGGCGAAAATCACGATGCACCGACCCGAGAACGGGATCGGTGTAATCCACCGTCTTGCAATCCTCAAGAAGCGAATCAGGCAGGGCAAGAACGACGTATGTGGGCGGATTGTCTCGCTCCGACAGGAGGCGCAACTTTTGGGAAACCAGGTCCAGTGCTGCGGTGAAGCGATCCCGAAGCAGCCTTGGCTGCTCTACCCCCGTCAAATCATGCGTGGTCAGGACTTCATTCAGGCTTGGGTCCACCATCAGATCAGAGAAAAATCCACGGTCGCTCTTGAAGCCCGGAAAGTCGGGATGATCGGAGTTGCCCTTGGCGCCTTCCGCACATGAGGTGATCCAGTTACGGGAAGACTCGATGCTCTCGCCTGTTCCGATGAAGCCCAAGCGAATGGTCAAGGGGTGGCGGGGAAGGTCGAGGGATCGCGGGCCGAAAATCGCGATTCCCGTTTGGGGGCTCACATGTTCACGCCCGCCGCAGAAACCCAAGGGAGGCTCAGATAGGTACTGGGCCTTCAGTACCGGCGCGGTGATGTCGATACGGCGGATCGGCTTTGAGGTGGCGTGATGCAAGTGTTTATGCTTCTTCATCGTCGCCCTCCTCTTCCGGTTCCAGGTCGGTGAGGTCTCCAGCTTCCTCCTTGATGGCATCAAGTTCGGCCAGGGTGAACAGATCCTCCTCATAGGAGATGTGGGTGAACGACTTGGCATCGTTGGGAACTCCAGGCCAAGAAAGCGTAGTGTTGAGGAGTTCCGTACTGATGGTCAAGTGCTGACCGCCGCCATAATCGAAGACGATACGCGGCGTGCCGTTGGAGAGGAAATCCCGCCAAAAATTCACCTCCGTCAGCACGTTGGCGTTGTACATGTGCGACTTGCGGCTGGTTACGCGGCGACCTGTCCCCTTGGGCGTGATCGCCTTGAAGCCATCGAAGGTGAATCGACGTTCCGGACGAATGGAAAGACACCACTGCCCATCCGCCACGCGATGGAAAGCCAGCCCCACGGCCATGTGCTCCCAATATTTCTTTACTTCCCCCGTGTGTTTGAAGAACGGGTTCCACGCCACCTTTCGGGAGACCTGTTTGCCGGTCAAAGACGTGTAGACTACCGACAGATCCTGGCCGGGCTTCGCAGGTTCAAAATAGTACCGGCTGTGCTCCTTGTCGAGTTGGAGTCGCATGCGGCCCGTGAGCTTATTGAGGGAGCGGTTGAGCAACTGCACATACCACCGGGCGCGGTCGGGGTCATCCCACCACCGTACGGCGGGGATTGGCCGGGCTTGGCTAAGGTTGGTTACGTCTCGGAAGGGGCTCTGGCTAGAGGTAAGGTTGTCGAATGTGTACAGCTCTCGGTCGCGGACAATGTAGGGGAGCATGACTTTGGGATTGTCCGGGGCGTGGAGTTTTGCACGAACGTCTGGCTCCTCCACGGTGCATGAGACAGCGAAGATGGTCATTGGGACATGTGTGACCGGCAGCAACGTGCTGTGGACGGTATCTGTAACTTGGGCCTCGGGTTGGCTGGTGTGGAGAAACAATTGCCGGGGCGTCAACTGCTGTTGCACCCAGCGTTCGTGGTCCAGCTTCATCTGAACAAGCTTCTCAACCGTGTAGGTCTGAGGCTGTCGATCCACGATCTCGTGGTGAGCATGGCAGAGCAGGAGCAGGTTATCGTAGCCATCCAACTCCCCGCCGGGTGGCTGCTGAGTGCTGCGTGGCCCTCCGGGGCTCTGTGCCACGATGTGCGCGATTTCCCCCAGCGTCACCGATGGATCATTTTCGTTGGCGGAAACTACCAGTCCGCGGCGGCAATCCGGAAACGAACATGTGGCGCCAGATTTGCCCCACAGAATCTGTTTGATCCGGTCGGTGATTGCCATCGTGCCTCCCTCAAGTCAGCTTGAAGTCTGCGTCCACGTCCTTCAGCAGAGCGTTGATGTCACTTACGACGGAGGCGGGCGGGGGTGTCTTTCCGTCGCCGACCTCCAGGCGGACATGGAACTTCATGGCGACCTTCGCCTTTGCCTTGACTTCCAATAGCGCCGGGATGAGGTCCCCCAAGTCTTGAACCTGCGACGGCTCAAAATCCGCCGCGGCGCTCCTGACATTGGGCGGCGCAGAACCTCCACCAGGTCCGCCGCCCGCGCCGCCCCCAGTTCCGCCGCCGGCGCCTGCGGTGGCGAGCTTGATCTTCACCGTCTGGGCGGCGGGTAGGTCGGATGGCCAAGGGGCAGAGTCGTCAGTCAAGGCAATGAACCTCGCCTGTAATGATCCGCCGATCACGTCGCGCACGGTCTTCCACGGCAGCGTGTTGCCTGCCTGCTGAGATAGCGCGGTGGCGATGGCCAGGGCGGTTGTATTGCCGTCCTTCCACGCGGCGGACAAGTTCTCCGGCAGGATTGCGGCGGCCGAAATCGGTGGCGGCGGCGTGCGCAGTTTGGCGCTGGGGGACAGTACCCCGGCGGGGATCGGTTCAGCCAAAAGGCTGGCAGGCCCGGACAACAGCCACACCTTGCCGGCGGCGACGGCTTCACCGATGGCGGCGTTGACTACGTCGGCGGACGCCTTGGGAATTGGCATTGGTTCCTGGAAGCCGCCCTTATCCACCTGTACGACGGTCTTGCCGCCGAAATAATCGAGCGCCGCCTGGGCGGTAAGCTCGTCGCCGGCCCACAGCGATGGCAGCGCTTTGGGCGCAAGTAATTCCGGAGAAATGTCGGCCAGTTCCGCCGCTTCGGGCAGAACTAGCTCCAGCGCCGGGTCGGCCAGCGCCGCATCGTCCGGCTGCGAACGCCACCAGGTCCGGAATGTACGGTCCGGTCGTTGGAGCTTGAGAACGAACGTCCCCTGAACGCAGCCACCGACGAGCGTTTCGACAATTGCCTGCGCCTTGAGCATCTTGGGAAGGTGCGGCAGTTGTGCGAAGGCACCCGCCAGATCCTTCACGCGGCGGCTGGTTTCGCCGCCTTTCCACAGGTTGTACGGGCCATCTGGCAATAGGGCTTCGGCGGTAATGGCTGTGTCCTGGACGCGGGAACGGCTGTCATTCTTGATGGTGTCAAAGTGCGCATCTTCGCCGACGGTGATCTTGAATGCCTGGACCTCGTCCTTGTCCGAAACCGTCACGACGATGCAATAGGCTTGGCGAATGGCCTCCGGCACGCGAGCCTTGGCCTTGTCGATGTTGATCTTGAGGGTCTGCAAGCGAGCGACATCCACGGAGCCCTTCTGCTTCTTCTCCTCCTCGTTCTTCGGCGTCAGGTCGTTCATGACCCGCTCCCACGCAAGGAAATCGCGCATGCGGGCTTCGGCTGCACTCAGGCCGTCCTTTGAGGCAGCCAGGAGCAGGACCGCGTTGCGGAAGACGCGCGGCTTTTCCGGGCCGGTCGTCTCATCCAGGAATCGCTTGGCTTCCGGGCTGGGTTTGCCGGAATCCGACGATGCGCTTGGTGACATGATGGCGTAGTGGAACAGTCCATCGTCCTCAATGTCCCTCGCCTTGGTCGGAAGCGTGTGGACGCGGACACCGGCCGCCGAGGCGCCGCTGGTCAGCGTCTTGGCCTTGCCAATCTCATCGACCAACCTCGCCCGGACCAACTCGTCGGTGATGTTCGCCGCGGCGGCGGACTGCATCTGAATCAGGTTCGGGCGATTGCCCAACCGCCATTCAGCGGGCAGTTGCCCTTCCTTCTCGGGCATATTGGTGTCGTCAAGCCAGTGGCTATTACGCGCCCACCGGGCCAGGCCCTTCTCAAGCTCGATTTTGTCCGGGCGGCACGGACCGATGAGCATCAAGAGGTCCCGGGTCTTGGCGCTGCGTCCGGTGGGCTGGGAATGCAGGAAGGTGGCCATGGCGGCCTGCTCAATCTCGCGCAGCTTCAGACCGACGGCTTCCGACTGTACGCGGCGAGCGCTTTCCAATTCGTTCTCCACAATGCCCGTCCAGCGCGTAGCCTGGCCGTCGCCAACGATGGTGTCGGCAATCGAGACGAGCTCGCGGGCAGCCTCGGAAAGCCCAGCCTGTTTCGGCGAGCTGAGGAACACAGACGCGCCCACCAGAGGGCTATCGTCCCATTTCTCGGCCTCGCGTAGCGCCAACGCGAACGTGCGCAGCACGCCGCGGGTCTTCTGGAATCGCTCGATCCCTGCTGCCCACTTGGAGTAGAACACGTCCGTCAATTCGGGGTGGAAGGGGTAGCTCTTGAGGTATCGCTCCTCCGCCGTTGCACCCTGCTTGGCCGTCTGGTCGTCCAGAGCGGCGATGCCCTTGAGGGCCGCGATGACGTGCTGCGGCCAGGTACCGCGCAACTCCACCGATTTGGGATCGAACAGCCGGCGGCGGAGCACCTCGGCCACGTCATCCTTCTCAACAGGCTGCACGGCCTCCTCTCGCTGGCGCTGGAAGATATCGTACAGACCCGACACGATCTTCTTGCCCAGCGGATCGGCCTGGTCTTTTGGTTCGCTGGACAGCAGCGACGCCACGATGCAGCACCGCTGAACCTTGGCCGCCGCCTGAGTCAGGTACTGGAAGAATCCAACGAGCACGTCCAGGAAGCCGGGCTCCAAGTGACATCGCACCTTGGCGTACAACAGCACCTCGTCGAGAAGAATCAGAATCCCCAGCCCGGATTTAAGGGGGAGCGACAACAACTCGGTTAGCGTGTTTTCGGCCGGGGGCGTGTTGCGTTCCTCGGCTTTCCCCTCAGCGTTCAACAGCTTGAGACCTTGATCGCCCGCGAGCTGGTAGGCCAGCAGGCTCCACGGCTGCTTGAGCCGGCGCACGGCGCCATCGGGGCCGCGCACGTCGCAACCCGTCTCAACGTCCAGTTTGTCAAAGCAGAGCGCGGCGACGCGAGCTTTCGGGGGCGCCTGGCCAATGGTCTCGGTGAACTCGCGTACAGCGGGCAGGTCCGGCAGGTTGTCCGGGTCATGCACCAGGTGACGCATCGTGATGAGCGTGTGCGTCTTGCCGCCGCCGTACGTCAATTCGAGCTGCCGGACGGCTTTGTCGTTCTTGCCGGCCAGACGCAGAACCACGTCACGCACCAAATTGCGCAGGTTGTGCGTGGGGAACGTCAGGGCGAAGAATTCCTCCGGCTTCTCATACAGCGGCCGCATGCCGTTCTGCATCATGACTTCGTACAGATCGGCCGCGAACATGTGCAGCGGCAGGTCGCCGCTGCGCAGGTCGCTGCGGAGTTGGACAACCTCGTGCCACGGTTTCCAGGATAACTTAGCCATGTGATCGTCCTTTCGTCGCCGCCCGCGTTTCCAGGGCGTGCTGGGTCGCCAAGATTTCCTGGCGCAGAGTCTCGGGATCGGGAAGTTGGGTGAGGTATTTGGACGCGAACACCTGGGCGCGAATCCCGCCCATCGCGTACTTCACCACCGCGTCCTCTTTGTCGCTGCACAGAATGATGCCGATCGGGTCGTTCTCGCCGGCCATCGTCAAATGTTCTTTAACGTAGGTGAGGTACAGGCTCATCTGCCCGGCGTCGGCATGGTTGAACGACCCTCGCTTCAGGTCGAGCACCACCAGGCAGCGCAGCACGCGGTGGTACAGCAGCAGGTCGATGCGATACCACTGGCTGCCCACGCGAATCCGCTTCTGCCGCGCCACAAAGGTGAACCCGGCCCCCAGTTCCAGCAGAAACCATTCTAGGTGCCGAATGAGCGCATCCTCCAGTTCGCTCTCGCTGTACTCGTCCTTGAGATCGAGGAACTCCAGCAGGTACGGGTCGCGCACCTCATCCTGGGCCGACACTGCATCCTCCGGCCGCGCAATCTGTCCGCGGGCCAGCATGGCGGCTTGCTGTTTGGAATGCGACGTGCGCTCAAAAAACTGTGTGCCAATCTGCCGGTCCAACTGCCGCACCGACCAGCCTCCGCGGATCGCCTCGCTCTCATAAAAGACGCGGGCGTGCGGCTTCTCCACCGCCATCAATCGCACGTAATGCGACCAGGACAGTGGGAACGCGCCGGCAATCGCCATAAAGCCGGATTCGGCGGACACCGTCTGCAACATTCTCGACGGTGTCGAGACAATGATACCGCCTGATTCCGCCGACGGTGTCGGCAGAATACCACCCCCGGATTCGCTCGACAGCGCCGAGCATTTTGCCCTCGCCTCGAATTGTCTCGACGGTGTCGAGACAATTTCCCATGCGAGATAGAACGCCCGCATCCGTGCCACGTTCGGCCTGGAGAACCCTCTCCCGTGCCTCGTTGTCAGGTCTGCCGAAAGGCGTTCCAGCAGCTTCTCCCCGTACTCGGATGTTGCCTTCCCGCCTTGTTCATGCTCCACGATCCGCCGGCCGATTTCCCAATAGGTCGCGGTCAGGATCGCGTTGACCGACCGGGCAACACCTCGGCGAGCCTGCTCCAGCAAGCCGGATATGCCGGTGAGCAACTGGCCATAGTCGCCGGCCCGCGCGACGATGCTCGTCGTAACAGGCCGCTTCTTCTTGGACGTGCTTCGTCTCATGCTTCACCCGCTTCTGGTATGCCCGGCAGCATCGGCCCCTGTTCCTTGACAGCGCCCTTGGCGCCGATGTGATTGCTGATGCTCTCCAGCAGCGAACGCTCGCTGTTGGTGGACAGTTCGATGAGGGACTGCACGACGCGCTTGAACAACTCGTTCCGCCGCAGTGCATGCTGATCAAGGTATCCATCGACCTTCTGCACATCGCCTTCTTTCCACAAGTGCATCACACGGTGGATGCGGTCGATTAGCGGCACGGCCTTGCCGGCTGGGGCTTCGTAGCCAATGCTCTTGCCACGTCGCTGGTTCCACGCTTTTAGCTTCACCTTTCCGCCGCCACCGGCATCGCCTTCATCCGCGTCAGCATCGACGTCGTCGTCACCTTCGGTATCGGCGGCATCAACATCGGCATCGGCGGCATCTTCATCAGCGCCGGCGTGCGCGATGATCTCCCATGTACGATCGAGATCGCTGTCGGTGAGGCCACAGGCGGTAGCGTAGAGGATGCACGCGCCCGCTGGCGCATCATCCATTCCGAAGTCATGGCGGTGCAGCAGGTAATAGGCTGTCACCTCATCCAAACGGTCGGCGGCGGCCAAGTCGGAGCCTTTCTCGCCGGTCAGCACCTGGCCGACGACATAGTCCACCACCATTCGCCGGACGTGGTTGAGAAATTCGCCGACGGTCATCGTGGCGTTGGGCTCGTTGGCCTTCCGCACGACGGGGTGTTTACTGTATGCCTCCAACGCCGGCCCGGTGGCCGCCCAGACGAAGTCCGGGCCACGTATCCCCGCGTCCCAATACTCTCGCAGGCGATCCGCAATGTTGGCCTTCATCTCCTGCAGGACAGTATTGTCCCAGCCTGGGCGAGCCGTGGCCGGACGTTTTCTGCAAACGAGCCACACGGACGAGGCGAGAGCCGCGGAACCCAAGGAGCGAACGCGATTGCCCATTTCGGTCTGAATGGGCCACGACCCGTCCACTGTGAATCCAGCACGGATGATCGCCGAAACGAGCGTTTCCCAGGCATTCGGTTGCTTATTGGCGAAGACGATTACGAGGCGACCTTCGGGCTTTAGAGCTTGCGCACACGCAACGAATGCGCGGGCCATGCCATCTTCATATGCCTGCTTGCTCTTAGTGCCGTCCATCCCATGACGGCTGCAATCATCGATCAATTCACCGTCGTTGGCTTCGTGGTTCCACTTCGGTGAAAGAGGCGAGTTGAACGCAGTGTCGATAGCGGGTGACGCGCCTTGCAAAGACCTGCGTAACCACACATAGAAGAAGTCCATCAAGTCAGAGTATGGAATGGCATCGTAGTACGGCGGGTCGGTTAGGATGATGTCCAGCCCGTCGGACAAAGCTTGCGTGGCACTGCCGGATTTCACGCATGGTGCGGGCTGTCGCTCGATAGCGGCGAGCGTCCGAGAAATGAATAGCGCAATCCATTCGATGGCGCCCAGATAACCACCGGACGTTTCGGAGGCAACTCCGACTTCAGTGAAGTCCCACACCATCGGCAAGGCGAACCTGCCGAAGGTATTCCGCATCTTCTCGCCACTATTATGCCAAGTACAAACGGCTGACCCGTAGTCTGCAAGGCGATCAGCGGCGATAGCCAGATACGCCTCAACGGCCTCGATCCATTCCGGCGGGTAACTATTGGCGGCAAGGACTTTGCCCGTTTGCCGTGTAGCCGACACCACGGTGCCCAAAGCTGTGAGTTGTCGGGCAGTAAATAGCTTTCGCCATCTGTCAAATCCGTATAGCGGCACGCGCATCCCGAGTGCGTCCTCGCTGGGCATTGGCTCCTCCGGGATGCCGAACGGCACATTGGCAAATGCCTGCTCAATCCGCTCCTGATCTGGCGTGGCGACCGCTAGCTCGAACTCGGTTGGTAGGCGGTATTCCTTCCCATCGGGGCCGTCCACGACGACGGCTGTCATGACACTGCCCAAACGGTTCGCCCGGCCTTCAGTGCGCATATCCTCCATTGTCATGATGGCTGGGCAGCAAGGGCACTTGGCGCCGGCGCGGCTCATGGTGCCGGCGGCGATGCGTTTGTCGTGCTCGCGGCGCTGGGCCGCATTGCCGCCCTGGACAGGGACATTGGCCTGGATGCCGAACACGACCCGCTTGGTGCCCGACGGGTTGGGCACGACGGCTGCTGACGCCGATGATGCGAAATGGGCCGCCACCTTGGCGCGGACGGCTTCCGCCGTCTGCTCCATGTGTGGATCGATATCGCGCGCCTCCATCGTCAGCAGTACGCGCTTGCGGTCCTTCTTGCACAGCCACCGGGTCTTGAGCAGCGGTATTTGCGAGCGGCAATTTTTGCACGTGACCGTCCGCGCCCACAGATAGGCGACGGTCGGCTTGGCCACCCATCGCGGGTTACGCCTGTCGGCAACGTAATCCTCTGTGAACTCGCCGTTCAACGAGTTGATGTCGGCGGTGCCATCGTCGGTCAGCGGAACCAGGCGCATGGGTTGGCGCTCATAGGCGACATGGTCTTTCTTTAGCGGTTCAAAATCGGCATAGGTGGGGTAAAGGCCGGCAAGTTCGCGGCGGGCATGGTCCAGCACCCACTGGCCCCAGCCACGGATATGCCAAGCCAGATCGGCGTCGATGGCCATGTCGCCGCCGGCGATGTCGAGGCTCATCTGCTCCCCGTGTTCCAGCTTGTGGCCGAGTTGCTCCAGTCGCTTCTTCACTTGCGCTTTACTCAGGCCATGCGCTTTGAAGAAGGACTCCATGAACGTCTTATTGTTCAGGATGAACTTCGGCAGCGACCGCTTCTGCCCGGCCAACTTCTGCGGATACTCCAACGTGCATTTGAGGATGAACCACGCGACGGGGTTAATATCGACAGCCGTGGCCTCGCAACCCAGGCGCATCGCCTCAAACGGAATTGCGCCGCCGCCGGCGAACGGATCGAGCACCTTGGGGGCGCGGCCGCCGTAGGCTTTGCGAATTTCCTGACGGAACCATTCGAGCGTGTCGGCGTTCTCGACTTCGCGACCCCAGTGAAGGATGCCGCCCTCGGTCTCCTCCTTGATCCGGTCTACGACCTGTCCGTTGGGCATCTTCTTCTTTTCGATCCGCTTGACGACCTTGCCGCCGATCTTCTCGCATAGTTCGCGGCGTTTCTCCGGATCGCCCGGGTCGGGAAGCAGCGTGGCGATGAGCGCTGCCCGGCAAGCCGCCAGCGGCCGCCGCGCCGGCCAGATGTGAAGTGTCGAAATATGCCCGTGGCGGACTGCCTTCTCGTGGACAGAATCCAGCGAAGTCTGTTTCAGCGGGAATGCGTGTTCGATGAGTCGGGAAAAGTCAGTCATTTACGTCATCCTTGAGCGAGGGCAATCTCGCCAAAACTCCAAGAGCGACCGCCCTTCGTGCCGATTAGCAGGGGATTTTGCGGCGGAGCGATCGTCAACTTCACGTGCCCTTGTTTGCGTGTCGTGATCATCTTGTAATCCGCGTCGCCGACCTTGATGCCACGAACCGGATCCTGGCAGTATCGCGAGTCAACGTGAGGGTCTTTGGACACAACGGAGACCAAGACGACCGCGGGCTTGGCGAGGTTCAGGAGGTCAACGGAGTAGGCGGAGGCATGACCATGGTGAGGGGCCACCAAAATGTCGATTCCGGTCACGAACGGCCGCCAGGCGGCGCCGTATTGGCCAGTGTCCGCAATGATGGCTTCCCACGCCTCTTTTTCCAAATCGCCGCATAGGAGGATTGAGTTGCCATGCACGTCGATGCGAGTAACGACGCTGGCGTTGTTCACGCGACTGTTCGCTTGGCCGCCGACCTGCCTCGCCACCGTCACGGGCAAAGCCAATTCACGAATCACTACGCCGCCATAGTCTGGATAGCCGGTGGTCGTGAATGTACCCGCGAAGTGCGAAGCGAAGGCGTGTACTTCAGGCCACGAGTCATCGGTACTCGTTGAGCGGCAGTCCTCCAGGTACTCCTGGTCGAAATCGACGGTCTTGAGGAAATCCGGTCCGTACTCGAAGAGACGAGCATGGTCGGCCAGGTGATCACAATGCAGGTGACTGATGGTGCCCTTGAGAAACCTGAAGGGAGTGCGGATCATCAACTGCGCGTACGGCGAGGCCGATGCCGGCGTCTCGCGGCGTGCAATCCACTGGATCGGTGAAAACGTGGATGTGCAGCCTGCATCGAAGAGACACCAGCGGCCATTAGGCAAGCGCAGGCCAGCGCATTGCCCATGATCGACATTGAAGAGGAAGAATTCGGTATTCACGCCGGCCTCCCGTTGTTGGCAGCGGCCGGCAGCTGCAGGTACTGAACGAACACCTCGCGTGCATAGCGAACGGCAAACCGGTGCATGCGATAGATGGCGAGCGAAATGAGCACGGCGAGGATTACCTCCACCTTCCACGCCCGCCAATGCATGATTGCCGATGCAACCAGAAGCACAATCAAGCCGGCTGCAATGCCGCGGCAGAGTCCGTAGTTGCCATTGAAAATGTCAACGCGGTTGTTCTGCTTTGCCGCTTCCACGGCGGCGTAAACCTGCCGGGTGATTGCGTACCACTGCTTGGCAGTGGCGTTAGACAGAGCAAATGCTGGGTCGCTCACGCTCAAACGGACACGCCCTTCGAGCATCGTGCGCTGTGACGGAGCAATTATTTCGTGTTTGCCGCTGCGAACCCAGTCCGTCGGCATCCCGCCCCAGAACCACCACCAGCCCGTCTCGACTGCATTGCCGATTGCTTGAAGAAGCTGCCCGGCAACATAGGCGAGAATCAAACCGACGCCAAGGCTTCCAAGGGAAACACTGGAAATGGCGACCAGATCTTTGCTGTGGTCGGGGAAGAACAAGAGTACCAGGCCGACGATGAACACCATGCCTGGCGCGATGACGCCCGCCGTTCCGTAGAAATCGAACTCTTTCATAACCGTACCTCGCTTCCATAGCCGCGTCATGTACCTCAACGGTCATACTGGGAACGAATCGTCGGCTTTGCCGCGGCGTCATACGTGATCTCGATGTTTCCCTTCCAGCGGGTGGACCATACGTTCTCCGAGTGCTTCCGGTACTTGTCGGATGCGTCTGTTTCGGGTTTCTTGCCCACGGATACGATGGTGTATTGCGGCTTCATCAACTCGACGGCCCTATCGTGATAACCGGAATCACGGCCGTGGTGACTCGCCTTCAGGACTGTGCACTTCAATCCTGATCCGTACCGTTTCACGAGATCATCCCACACCACTTCTTCCGCATCACCGGCCAGGACGATTTTCACGCCGCCAAGGGTTACGCGCAGCACATAGCTCAGGTCGTTGACGTTGTCCGAATCTTGAATTGCCCGGAGGGTGGCGGGATTGGGGTGAAGGATGTCGATCCCGTCACCACCATCGACGCCGTCGGGGTCCTGATTCCAGAATGTGCCTTTGTCGCCACAGTATTTCCGAAGCACTTTGGGGGAGCCGTTGGGCGACCCGCGGAGCCGCTTGTACTCGTTCCACGATTTCCGGTCGGCATCGCTTGTGAGATCAGGAATGAATGTGTGGTCCGTGTCCCAGAAGTTCACAATGTCAATGTTGTGCGCCTTGAGTTGCTCAATGCCACTCAAATGGTCAAGGTGAGGATGCGTTTGAACATAGCGGAAGATGTCCTTGCCTGGGTAGTTCTTGCTGAGGAATTCAATCGGGTTTGTCAGCTCGATGTCATAGCCGGCCTCCTTGACCATGCCGTAGCTGCGCTGGCCAAGAGCTTCGGCAAGCATCAATCGCATGTTGCCCTGTCGATAATACTGACTGACTTCCGCGAGGGATTCGTGGTCTAACTCGGTGCAGTTGTTCACGTCAACGACCGTCAGTCGGCCGCTGGCGTGTTCGATAACGGTGCAGTCGCCATGCCCGACATTTAAGAAGGTAATCTTCACAGCGACTCCTCCTCAGCCACTTGGGCGATTTGGGCCGCCGATATCGCAACGCCACCGACCGTTATGGTCGAACGGATGGTCCGCTCATTGGTCTGCTGCTTGGAGAATGGTCGCACCAGCAGCTTTTGAAATGGGTCTTGCACGCGGACCATCGTGGGCGTAGGCGTGGCACATTGATAAACGACGTAAAGCCAGTAGCCGTCCCGGAGATTGCAGGCCCTGGCCCATTCGTTGTCGGAGATTTGAATCTCCCCGGTCGTCGCGCGGCCTTTGACCTCGATGGCACGAGTTTCTCGTAGCGTGCCCTCACGGGGAGGCCGAAGCGAGAGCAGGTCGAATCCGGGATTGTCGGTTAGGCCGGCGGCGCGGGCTAGCTCGGGAGTGTGGACATCCTGCACAATAGCGCCGGCGGCTTCCTCGTATGCGCGAGCAAGATCCATCGCAACTCGTTCAACGTCGGCGTCGTGCTGCTCCAGATCGTCGGGATTGGTCGATGGCACGACAAGAGCGTGCGCCAGGAACGTCAGGTGTCCGGGGGCAATCAACTCCGGCTCTCGATGGAGTGTTGCCACTGCCATGGCGCGGCGTTGGGCGAGGGAACGTTGCTGGTCCTTGATCTCCTTCAGCGCCTTGAGTGCCGCGGAGTTTCCGGACCGGGACTTTTCCGATTGCTTCACCCGGGCTGCGGCAAGCTCAGCTTCCTGGAAGTCAAAGCCACGCTGGACGAACTGCTCGCGCTCTGGGAGTGTGGCCAGAAGCGCAGTTCGTCGTTCCATCGCCATCGTGCGGGCGACGCGCTCGACCATGAACGCCTGGGCCTGGGCCTTGAGCTTCTCGGCGGACATGGCAATGCGCTGCGCCGCCGGCGGGAGGCCATGGCCGCCTCTGAGCAGCAGCAGGTGTTCGACCGGGCAGAGAGCAAGTTCGACACCCTCGCGCTGCTTAACACCAACAAGCGTGCAATCGAGAATCTCCTCGCTGGCCAGATCGGGAAGCTCGGGGTCGGCTTGGCGGACGACGCTGACCAGGGCAAGGTGAAAAAGGTACGGCTTGTCGGTGGTCGGATCGACGAACACGGCACCGCGAAGGGCCTGGTCGCCCAGACGGTCGCTCACGACGGCGCGGAAACGCTCGAAAACAGGCTCTCCCGGGTGGACCCAGATGCGGGCGTCCTTCTCCGTGGGCAGCGGCCGCACAACGGAGAGGCATCCGCGCTGGCGGGCCGGATACATTTCGAGCGTGTGGAGGAGGAGGTCAATAGCGCCCTTCGAGGCCGGCCGCATGGAGAAGCAGGCATCCATGTCGCCATCAAGCTCGATATCCACGAGCGGTGCGGCGTTTTCGACGTAGTTCCTGACATAGCCCGGCAGCAGACGGCAATATGCCTCCTGCTGGAGGTCTTCACGCAGCCGTGGGAGTTGGCGCTTCACGTCGCCCCCGTCGCCGTAGAGCATGCGCTCCTGCGCAGCCAGTGCCTCCACCTGCTCCTTGGTGAGGCGGCCGTCCAATTCGCTGGCGACGGAACCGGCGCCGTCCACCAAAGCCTGCTCCATGTAGGTCTTGAGGGAGACGCCCTCAAAGAGACGGCCGATGGAGTCGAAGACCTTTTCGCTGCCCAGACTGTCGCGGATGGTATCGAGCTTGTTTAGAAGCGTCTGGATGACCAAACCCTCGCGGGTCTTGGGCGCGACGAGGTTGACGATCTGCACAGGGTCGTGCTTCTGGCCATAACGGTGAATGCGTCCCATCCGCTGCTCAAGGCGGGCAGGATTCCAGGGGATGTCGAAGTTCACCATGATCCAGCAGAACTGGAGGTTGATGCCTTCGGCAGCGGCGTCGGTGCAGATCATGAAGCGGGCGCCGCCGTCTTCGTGGGGCAGGCGGAATCGTTCGACCTGTTCCTGGCGCTCGGTGTAGAACATGCCGCCATGAATCTGCGCGATCTGCCCTGTGTATCCCATGCCCCCCAGTCGCTGGATGAGATAGGTGAGCGTGTCACGGTGCTCGGTGAACACGATGAATTTCTCACCGGCGAAGCGCTCGTCGGTCAAAACTTCCCGCAACTTGTCGAACTTTGATTCGGCGCCCTGGTCGAAAACCTTCTGCGCCAGGTTGCGAAGGCCAACCACCTGCTCGCGCTCGACGACAAGATCGGTCAGCGAAGCAGCGATGACGCCGGCGAGCAGGCGATCCTCGGACACTTCGCCTTCCTCAAGTCCATCTTCGGGCGATTCTTCGTCGGCTGTCTTCGTATCGAGAACATCATCCTCCTCGGCCAGACGGCGCTGGAGAATGACAAGCTGTTCCTCGGTGAGTTTGCCTTCCTGGACTTGCCGGATCAGGTCGTCGAGTTTGCCGATCCGGCGCTCGAATGATCGCAGCAGCGCGAAC
>CAYSSA010000002.1:31931-32238 GCA_964433485.1 uncultured Tepidisphaeraceae bacterium
AGCCGGGCCGCGGAACGATTCAGCAGTTTGGCACGGTTGTATACGTGCCGCATGTAATCGGTGGTCTCGTCGTACAGCGTCTGCTCGCTGATCGCGCCCTGCGTGAGGTCGTAACCAAGCGTGTCGGAAATCCGTTTCGGGTAGAGCGGCTTGCCGTTGAGGTGAACCATCTCCTCCTTGGTTCGACGGATGAAATGGGCCTGGCGCCTTTCCGGTGGGAATTCGTCAAACGCTTCAGGCGTCGAGAGCACTTCGGGCTCCAACAGCCGCCAGAGCGCGTAATAGGGATAGTCCTTGCCCTGGTGCG
>CAYSSA010000002.1:32327-36327 GCA_964433485.1 uncultured Tepidisphaeraceae bacterium
CAAGAGCTTCGGCGAGTTTGTAGCGTTCAGTCTTGCGGACGCGAAGGTCGTTGCCGCGATCAACGGATAGCTTGTGGGCCTCATCGAAAATGACAAGGTCGTATGGGATCACGCCGGGCTCGCGGAGCCGCGAGAACATGCGCGTGCCCGTCAGCGTGTCGATGCTGACGATCAAGCAATCGCTCTCAGCGCCAATGAACGGGTTCGTGTTTCTGGCATCAGCGCCGGTAATGATCTTGAATTGAAGACTGAAGAGTGTGGCGAGTTCGCGTTGCCAGTTCCCAATGAGACCGGCGGGAGGAACGATGAGGATGCGCTTGATGAGGCGGCGGGCTTTCATCTCGCGCAGGTAAAGGCCGGACATAATCGTCTTGCCGGCGCCCGCGTCGTCCGCAAGCAGGAACCGCAACGGAAACTGTTTGAGCATGTGCTCGTACACCGCGATTCGCTGATGCGGCAGCGGGTCGATCTGCGAAATCTCGGTGGCGAAGGCCGGATTGAACATGTGGCCAAACGACAGGCGTTCCCCCTCGGCCAGCGCCTGGACGACTTCGGGCGGACTCGTGAAATCCATTGCGGGCGGCCCGGCAGACGGGGGCATTACAAGGAGCTGCGCTGGCTGATCACCACCCAGCTTGAGGATTTGCTGCCAGGAGAGCGGAGATGGCTTGCTCTGGCTATTCTCCCAGCGGTTTACCGTCGCGAATGAGACCCCCAAGCGGGCGGCGAGTTCCATCTGGGTGAGGCCAAGCCGTCCGCGCAACCGCGCGATGAACTCTGCGTAGTTGGCTGGAATCGATTCGGATGTGTCCTCGCTACCCATGACGTTCCTTTCGGGACACGCGTGCGGCCGAGTGTTTCACCCATTTGGTTACAGCATTATAACAAGTGCTATATCGCGTACAAGTACACACGCGATGCGCTATCAACATCGTCGTATAAGCTTTGATAGCAGATGTTTATAAGCCTTTTCAGTGGGAAAATCGCGATTCTAAATTGCGATTCTCTCGATCTCATCGAGCGTGATCTGGTCGCTGGTGCGGTCATAGAGCTTGGTCGTACGGGGCGATTCATGAGCGGCGATGGCCTGGGCGTGCTCCAGCGTTCCGCCGTTCTCCAGGTAGGTCGTGATGCCGGTGGCGCGGAAAGTGTGGCAGCAGATTGTCGGCGGCAGACCGATGGCTCGGCAGCGGCGTTTGATCATCCGCAGGGCATCGTTGCGTGTCATGGCATGCGATGTCAGTCGGCCGGTGCGCCCTTCAGCAACCCGGAACAGCGGGCCGTGTCGCTCATCTGCGGTGCCGGCGGCGGTGATGTAGGCGTCGAGATACGCCTCCGCGTTGTGGTGAGCGGGAAGCTCATGGAACTTCCCGCCTTTCTCATGCAGCCGGAGCCAGGAGCGGCGGCCGAGTTGGTAATAGTCGCCGACCTTCATGCCAACGACGGCGCTGACGCGGGCGAAGCTGTAGACCATGACGGCAATCAAGGCCCGGTCGCGCAGGCCGACAACGGTGCCGGTGTCAATGCTGTCCAGGAGTTGGCGGGCTTCTGCGGCCGACAGCACCGGTGTTTTGCCTCGTTTGACGACATATCGGGGGCCGCGGACGGAACTGGCCGGGTTGCTGGGGACGACCTGGCCAATGACCAGCCAGTCGAAGATCATGCGGACAGCGGCCAAATGCTGCTTGACGGTGGGCGCCGTACGCACGGCCGCAAGCACCTCGATGTACGCAGCCACGGCGGTTGGCGTGATCTGAGGCAGTTCAAGCCGATGCCGCTCACACCATCGAAGGAATTGGCCGACGGCACGGGCATACGCGGCGCGGGTATTGACGTTTCGGATGTTCGCCGTGAAGTATTCGATGAAGCGCCGTGCGGCGGGCTCGCCCAGCCGAGCGATGATCGTCGGCACGCACACGGCCGGCATTCCCGCTGGTTTGCGTTCAAGAACGACGATGTCTTTGGTGTCCATTTCCCCTCCAATCCCATCAGGATATCGTTGGCGGCCAACCTTGGCGTTGGTGGCGCATAACGTCCTTTATGATGCACCAAGTGAGAGCGATTGGCGAGCCCAAAATGGGACGGGTACTGCCCCTGAACTGTCAGGAATTGCCTACGGCTCGCGGCTCGTGATCGCGCGTCACGTTTTCGCCTTTTCATTGTCCTTATTGTTGGCGGCCCGCACCTTGTCGGTGCCGGCAATCTCGCCAGGCGGCAAACATAATGACAGACGGAAGATCCCACCCTCGGCAATTGTCGCACGGGCAGTACCACCCATCAGCAACATGGCTCGGGACACCAGCGACAATCCCAGCCCCCAATGGGCGGAGTTTCCTGTGCGGCTCGCATCATCGCGCCAGAACCGCTCGAAGACCCTTGCCGCTGTGGTTGGGTCCATCGCGCATCCGGTGTTGGCGACAGTCAGGCAGACTTCAGTCTGTGATACGCCGGCCTCCAGGACGATCTCGCCGCCGTCGTTGACGTATTCGACGGCATTTCCGATGACATTGCCCAGCACGACGGGCAAGAGGTTCGGGTCTGCCAGAACGCAGGCGTTGGGCGGGATATTGTCCAGTAGAGTGATATTCCGAAGACCCAATCGGTTAGCATAATCCATCACCGACGGCTCGATGGCATGGCGGAGATTCACGGGCTCCAGCGCAAGGGGCACCTGCCCGGCGTCCAGGCGTGCCAACATCAGCAGTTTCTCCACCATCGCCTGCATGCCCGTCGTCACTTGGGCAATCTCACGAAAGTCGCTGGCGGATTCCTCAGGGCTCTGCGGTGAAGATGTGGCCACCTCGGCGATGGATCGGATGCCGGCCAATGGCGTACGCATCTCGTGGGCCGCGTCGGCCGTAAAGGCCTGCTCCCGCTCGAAGGCAACCGCCACGCGGTTAAGCATCTCGTTCAGGCGCTCGGCCACAGGTTGCACTTCGGACGGAAGCCTCGCAACTTCCACGCACTGGCCGAGTTCGGTGGGTTCGATTCGACCAATCTGGCGGGAGAGTTCGCGTACCGGCACCAAGGCTCGCGATACCACAAACCAGGCCAGAGTTGCGGCGACGATTGCCCCGGCTGCAGTGGTTCCGCCCAAGATCCATGCGAGGGTCCGCAGATCGTTGCGAATCGGCTTGGTTTCCTTGGCGACAGCAAGAAGAACTGTCTCCGGCGATCCACGTTGCTCTGGTGGCCCCTTCTGCAACACGTCAACAGTGATCAGCACGGCGCGTCCGGGTTCATCACGGGGCAGCAGGCAGTCATACTTGACCGGCTTGGAGCCTGGCTGGACCTTGGTCAGATTGGCATCGCCCAGCGTCGCGGAACGCGCCAACACCGTGCCATCGGTGAGCCAGACCTGAAAGTAATCCGGTCCCCTGGCTCGCTGGAACTCGGGAATGGCCAGCTTCTCAGAATCAAAATGTACGCCCTTCTTGTCGAATTTCACCTGCGGGATCAGGGCTCGCGTCGTGGATACAAGAGCTTGGTCAAAGCGGTCATAGAGGGCTCGGCGCTGCATCCAGTAGACCGCCACGCTCGCCACGATCTGGAGCAACACCGTACTGAGGATGAGTCCCAGCAGCAGACGTGCTCGCAGCGATTGGATACGTGGAAAAATCATAAGCCGGCCTCCCCCAGTCGATAGCCCCGTCCACGAATCGTGTGGAGCAGTTCCGGCCGGCCCGGCTCTTCGAGCTTGCGGCGAAGATAGCTGATGTAGACATCCACGACGTTGCTGGTCGTGTCGGAGTGGAAGTCGTAGACGTGTTCCCAGATATCCGAGCGGCTGACCACCTGCCCGGCTCGTCTCGCCAGATACTCCAGCAGGGCATACTCGCGTGCCGACAGGTCGATCAATCGCTTGCCCACCCACACCTGCTGGGTGGATGTGTTCAGCCGCAACTCGCCAATCTGAACCGTCGGCGATTTCTCGCCATAGCTGCGGCGAACCAATGCCCGCACGCGGGCCAGCAACTCATCAAACGCAAACGGCTTGATC
>CAYSSA010000002.1:36337-37583 GCA_964433485.1 uncultured Tepidisphaeraceae bacterium
TAGTCGTCAGCCCCGGCGTCCAGGCCCTTGACCCGATCCTCCACGGTGTCCTTGGCCGTGAGGAGCAGAACGTGGTGTTTGTATCCTTCTTGTCGGAGTTTCCGGAGCACCGACAATCCGTCCATCTTCGGAAGCATCAAGTCGAGAATGATCACGTCGTAAGGATTGCTCCTGGCGTACCAAAGACCCTCCTCGCCGTCGCCGGTCTGATCCACGGCCATTCCCGCCTTGGCGAAGCCACGGGCAAGCGATTGCCGGATCGGTTCGTAATCTTCGATCACCAGAACTCTCATGATCCTCGCCATGATAACGTGACCGCCCGCCCACGGGCGCATGTGATCACGCCGATAGGTCCCGGCCCCACCGAATCAATCCAGAAGGCCCATCATGACCAAAGCCAGCTCCTGTCGTGCGGTCAACAACTCGCGCAGCTTGGCTTTGGCGGTGGTGAGTTCGGCCGAGAGTTGCTGTTCCGCCTTTGCCCTTGCATCGCGAAACGCGACAAGCCTGCGCTGGATGTCGTCGGCGCGTGCCGTCTTGTCTTCCCAGACAGCCTTGAGATCGGCTGTCTTCTGTGCAAGGTCCATCGTGACTACGGTCGGCGGCGGAGATTGCGGTCGATCGGCAGGGCCACCATCCGCGTTGCCACCACCCTTGGGCGGCTTGGGAGGTTCAAATGCCTTCTTGGAGTCGCGCAATTCCCGAATTTGGCGGGATAGTGTCTGAACCTTCTCGATGTGCGGGAACAGCACCCGCCATTCATCTTCGCTCATCTCGCCACCCTGTTGCAGGTCAAGGAGCATTCGTTGTTCCGGGGGACCGCCCTTGCCCGACGGCCGGCCCTTGCCCTGGGGCTTGTCCACGCCGTCCATGGCAGGACCGTCGGGCGGGAGGCCATCCTTGGGCGCTTTCGCAGCCCAAGCTGGGATCGTTGTTGCGAGGCAGAGCGTGAGTGCCACGAAGAACCGCCATCCGCAAGTCGTTGAGGGAATCATCTGTATTGCTCCTTTCTGTGGGGAATCCGTCGCGGCGAGATGCCTGGTCTGATTACTTCGGCTCTTTCTTCGCACCCTTGGGCGGTCCTTTCGGGCCTTTCATTTCAACCGCGCCATCCGGCGTGATCACGACGTGCTTCTTTTCGCCATCCACATCGGCCCGGACCTCATATCGCTCCTGAGCTTTGCCATCCTGCATCTGCACGATCTTCTTGCACTCCGCGGTCTTCAGATCGCCCACTGCCTTCTTC
>CAYSSA010000002.1:37593-46794 GCA_964433485.1 uncultured Tepidisphaeraceae bacterium
AAGCGATCGTCTCGGGCAGGTCCGCAGGCGTGATGTCCTGCCTGGTTTCAATGACGCTGCCGTCGGCGGCAACGCGCAGTTCGTGCTTCTGGTTCTTCAGATCCCAGTCGGCCTTGTACGTTTCCTTCTCGTCCTTGACCTCTTTCTCCAACTTCGCCAGTTCGTTGTTGCCGGCGTTCTTCCGGATCGCGTCGCGTACGGCGGCGGGAACCTGGTCGATGGTCACCGGCTCTTTCTTGGGGCCGCCCTTGGGGCCTTTCTTCTCCCCGTCTTTACCGGGCCCCTTGCCGCCCGGCCCGCCATCGGAAACTGTCTGCGGCACCGCCGCGAAGACGCCGGTCTGATTGACAAGCATCACGATTTCTTCGCTGGCCGTCTGCCCGCCGGTCGTGGTTGCGGTCACCTTCAGCGTTTGTTCGCCATCTTTCAAGGACGCTGAGTCCACTTGGCCAGTCCAAGTACCGGAGGCATCCTGCTTCAGTTCAATGCCCGGTCCACCGGCGATGGCGGCCACAACCGACTTGATCCCCTGGGCGTCGTATGCCTTGACCCGCACCGGCACCTTGCCTTTGACGACCGCTTCCGGGCTGGTGGCCATCAACTTGCTGATCGGACTGCACACGGCGACCGTCGTCTTCTGACCCAGCGGCACAAAATGCCAGGCGATACGGCCCTCATCCAGCGTCATAATCGCATAGCCGGCACCATCCTTGCCCTTGGGCGTATTGATGGATGTGGTGGTGATGTCCAGGCGGGCACCACTGTTGATGACGACGTTGTTGTGGGTGTGGCCGGCCAGCACCAGTTTCACTCCGCCGTCATTGAGCACCTTATCGAGTTGGCCGACCATCGCCTTGTCCTTCAGACCGGCGAGGTTGTGATGAATAAAGGCGATGGGTATCTGGTTGTTGGTCTTGGCGGTGGCCAGTTCTTTCCTCGCCCATTCCAGTTGAGCCGTATCGAGGCCCATCGAATTCAGGCCGATGAAGTGGTATTTCCCGATCTCGAAGGCATAGGTCGGCTCGCCCAACGTCTTGCGATAGTGCTCCATGCCGCCGGCCCTTGCCTCGTGGTCCCCGGCCACGTCATACACCGGGCACTTGATCGTGTCACGAACCGCCTTGTAGAGCCGATATTGCTCGGCGGTCCCGCCATCGGGCGTGTCGCCGGCGATATAAACAAAGGCGGGCTTGATGACGTTGTTGATCTGGTCGATGGCCTGCTTGAACTCTTCCATGCTTGCCGCGTCGGTGACATGGAGATCGGCCACGGTGACGAACACCAGCGGTTCCTGCACTGCCGGGGCCGCGGCTGCTGGGAGAGATATGAGTGCATGGCACACCAACACCGTAAGCCCAAGCCAGTTGAACAGCCGAAGGGACGACAAGATACGCCGCATAGGTGCTCCTTTCACGCTGCGCCCGCAGAAGACCACGACTCGCCGGGCGCGATTCAGCACCAGAATGCCAACCACCACATTAGACGAACATTAAAGACAGGGTGGTTTGGGCGCCGTGGGCGGACAAGGAAGAGAGGCCGGTGGTGCTAGCCTTTCTTCCGAAAACCGACTCAGTCGTTCTCAGCGATTTCCTGTCGCCTGGACTTGCGAGGGTTGTCGCCACGGGGCTGGCCGCCGGGATTGGCCTGGCCACCGGTCTTGGCGTCGGCCGGGGCGTCGTCGTGATGCCCATTGCCGTTCTGGCCGTGGTCGAAGATCCAGGTGTGGGCCAGGTCCGCAACTTTGCCGACAAGCGGCAGGTCGTCGCGGCCGAAGCTGTCCGAGGACTTCCACTGGTCGCCGTCCTTGTAGAGGCGGGCCAGCGTGACGTTGTAGCGGGTGCCCATCGAGGTGTCATTTGCCCAGATGGCCGCCTTGATCGAACCGAGTCGCACTTCATGCACGGGTTTGTTTGCCATGATATCTCCTTTCTGAGAATTGGCGTGAACCCTGTCGAAACACGAACTGAATCGCGCCGGCCTACGCGGCCAGCGCGAGCAATGCCGACGCCTTCTGATCGACCTCCGTGCGGTCGCCGGCGTTCTCCATCTTGCCTGCCATGCGGGTCAGGGCATCGACCACCGCAAAAACGGTGAGCCGGCCCTGCTCCTGAGCCACTTCCAACGCCTTCTTGGCCAGACTGCGGGTGATTCCGCGCTGGCTGAGAACCTTGAGGGCCTCCTCGGCGTTGGTGCCGAGTTGGGTCTCCATCGCCTTGCGGACGATGTTGACGAACCCGTCGCGGCGCTGGTCGCGTTTTTCGACCAGCCCCTCGATGATGCGGCGGATCTCGTTGAGGCTTTCGCGGACGTTGGCGGTGTGCTTGCGGGTGAACTCGAACACCTCCACGGCGTCCCAGACGATGTGGTTGGCGCAGACGGCCTGGAACCAGAACGTCTGGATGCCCACCGTCCGCTTGCCGACCTCTGAATTCCAGAGGAAGAACCCTGGGGCGAAGGTCTCGCCGTCGATCTCCGCCCAGCCGGTCGGGTCGATGAGGAAGCAGAACATGTCCTGCTCCCCGCAATACAACCCGGTTCCGCCCTCGGCCCCGCGGGCGCCGGCCTTCTGTGGCGGCATGAAATCCACGGCGAACTCCTGGAGGGTGGCCAGAAGGTCCACGTTGTGCAGCCGCGTGTAGCTGGCGCCGTGGATGGACCGGAGTTGCCGGCCCATGGTCAGCAGTTGCAGGGGCTTACTCCCGTTAGGGAGGGTCTCTGCGAAGACTTGGCTGGCGGTCACCGGGGACAGCCGATTGACGGTGTCCTTGGTGACGTTGGCCAGCGAACAGAGCTGGCCGAAGCTCCAGTCGTTGAGATCGAAGTGGTCGCCCTCCTCGGTGGCCACGGTGAGCCGATCGGCCTCATGCTCGATGCTGAGGCCCAGCGGCGGAACCCAGCGGTCCGCCGAGTGCTCCTGGATCTCGTGGCAGTAACGTGAGAGGTCCGACAGGGAAGCGAACCGTTCGTCCGGCGTTCGCCGGTACAGTTCAGCGTGCGCGCGTAACAGTGTCTGCATAAATGCTCCTGTGCCCTATGGGCACGAAAAAAGTGAAAGAACCTTGAAATGCACCACCGGCTTCTCAGCCGGCCCGCGCCCTGCGTGGCGGAAGGGTCGATCGAGAAGCGGTGTCTTGTGACTACCCCATGCGGACGTGGAAAGATCGGAACCTGAGTAGCGTTATGCGGGATTGCACTTCCGGTGTGACTTCCAACTTCGCAAGCATTGACCCCCGTGCAGGCAATTCGGCAGGATGCCTCGGGAATCCTCCGACACAGACCTCATTTTCGCTGTCGGGGATGACGGCGATTCGCGGCAGGTGGCGCATGAAGGACAGAGAGCCATTGCCGGGGTGAAGGCGACTCTACCCGGGGAAGCTTCGCCATCATTGACACAGTCTGACAGAGAATTCAAGTCCCCGCCCGGTGAAAACAGCGGGACGATGGGTAACTGGGGATATCCGTAGCTCTCTTCTTCTAATCGACTTACGCACCGCTATGGAGCATCGGGGCGGAAATAAAACGAGCATCGCGTGCATTTTGTCAGCTTGGAGCAGGCTGCTCGCTATACGCGCCTGAATGCGGCAACTGACGTCAGGGTGACGTTGGACAGGCCGCCACGTTAACCGAAGGGCCTTCCAGGCCAAGGAGCAAGCCGTGCCCACAAACACCAGCAACACACAAATGCCGAATCAATCAAAAGCGGCGTCCGCCGACAAGCCTGAGCCACGCTGGGCCTATCTTCGTCGCTGGCCCACTGCAGCGCCTTGGGCGATTGCGGGCCTGGCCCTATTCGTCGCGCTCATCCTGTTCTTCAACCGTGCCGAGAAACAGTGGAAGGACAGCAGCGGTGGAAGCGGTGGTGGCGCACCGATGGCCGCACCGCCAGCGAATGTGGAGAGCATGACGGCGGCCATCGCCCATCAGGAAGCACGCGCTCTGGCCGAATCTCGCATCGCGCGTTTTCGCGAACAGGTCGAAAGTGTTCGCAAGGCCATTGCGGAACTGGACAAGACCATCGGCGAGTGGGAGAGAAGGAGCAAGGAGTTGCTCGCCAACGATCAAGGACGACTCATCGCGTCGGATTCCAATGCAGTGACTACGTTCAAGGCATTGCTGGACGCGCCCCGGCCCAGCCGTTCCCGCGTCGATAGCGCTCGCGCCAGTATCATCGCTCTGGTTGGCCCGGTGGAAGACGCCGCGAAACGGCCGGAGAGCATTTGGGCACCGGAGAAATCCGCAGCCGAGATGGATGCCTTGGCTCTGGACGTATCGCGTACTCTGGAAGTCTACCGAGGGCTGGTCCGCTCATTGGACCTGCTGGCCTCCAACGCGGCGAAGGTCGGCAAGGCCGCCGACACGACTCTTGCCACGGCAATCGATCGCCTTAATGCGGAGCGCGCGATTGCCCACGCCACGGCCGTGAAGCGGGTTGAGGATGAAGGCCGCATGGAGCGAGAGGCCAAGGAAGTTGCTGATGCGAAGGAACGCAATCGCCTTTCACATCTCGCCCATGACAAGGAAGCCCTGAACCTGCTGTCATTTACGGGCCTCAACGGAGAAGGCCGACCCTGGAGCACTTGCGGCGCGGGTCGGGCCTATGCTGAATTCGGGTATTTCCAGGAGATGGCCGTCCAGACCATTCAGATTCGGCTTGGCAAGTACGTTGTGGGAATCTACTCGCGTGAAGGTGTCGAGGAAGTTGCACGCCGCAATACCATTGCCCAACAGAAGTATGGGCTCTCACTCCACGCTCTCTTCAAGGTCGTCGTGCTCAGCGAGGCCATACAGGCCAAGCTCACTACCGAGGAACAACTCCGTCAATCCATGCGTGCCGCCGAGAACCGCGGTGACAATGACGCTGCCGCCCAGATCGCCGCATTGCTCAAGTACGCGGGCCAACTGCCGAAACCGAAGTATCCGTAACGCCGTCGCTCAACGGCGGGCCACCGCTTCGACCGAACGCGGAGCTTCGATGAATATTCGCCTGTGCGAAAACCGTTATAATGCTCAGTTGCCTGGCAGTGCCGGAACGAATCGGTCGGCCGGCTGCCAGGCGTTAACCTCGGCCAATCCCCCTTGTGGGTTGGATTTCCGTCTTTCTGCCCCGACGTGACAAAACATGGCAGGAGCGACAGAGCTTACGCATGCCTCCCGGCCAGCGTGGCCGTTCACATACTCGACGTTGGATTCTTCAACTTCCACAACGGTGGTGCCTCGCAGAGGCAGTAGCGGAGTGGATGTTCAATCGGACGTAAGGATGTGTGTAACCTGTGGAGGATGCATATGGCGAAGCCGAAAAGGGCTCCGTCCAATTGGAACCGCCGACCACAGACACCACGCGCGCCATGGCCTCCTCGTCGGAGGCTATTTGAGCCGCGCCCACCACATGAACGGGATCGAATCCTGTTCATGGGGGTGTGCGTGGTGGGCGTCGTGGCGGTGTTCTGGGTGTGGGTGTGTTCCTGGTTCTGACGGAACCATAGGTTTTTGCCAAGGTTTTGGGCCCCAGTTGAAAAACTGGGGCCGCTTTATGTCCAGAGCCCGTTCCGCTTGTGGGGGCACCGAGGTCAACCCTCATCGTCCGGCAGCACATTGCGCCGTGGCGGCTCGGAATCAAGGTCACGCATATAGAGGTTGACTGCATCAGCGTCAGGAGTCGGCTTGTCGTCATCATCATCGGCAGGGTCGGGAATCACCACTTTGTCCTTAATTACTGGGGGCATGTCGGCCGGGTAAATCGGCGCGGTCACTGTCGAAGGATTGGTACGAGGCCAGGACCGCTCAGCCCGGCGGTCGTTCCGCTTGAGTGTAACGTGGTGCATGCCCCGCATCAGCAGTGGATAGCCGCCGAACTGGGTCAGCCCCGTGCCCCTGCGGACATGAATGATGCATCTCTCCTCGTTGTCGGAGATTTCGATGATGTCATTGCGGTTGAAGCGGGGACCGATGTTGAGTTGTTCCGGCGCCTCCAGGTAACCCCAGGCATCGGTACGCCAGTCGGCCGTATCATCCAGCAGCGGGTCGTCTTCCTCAAAGATCAGATTGGTATCGTAGGCGGCCTCGCCCGAAGCGTTGATCAGCATATCCTGCTGCTGCTGGTCGCCGCATGAGAAATACTGCCGGAAGCGGGTGTTGTTCAGCACGACCGGAATCAAATCCGAATCGCGGGTGCGGAGGTCGCTGAGCGACTGGTTGGCCAGGATCATGGCGATGCCTTTGCTGCGAGCCTGGCGAAGCAGCAGATCCACGCTCTTGGAGACAAGCTGCTGAAACTCGTCGATGACCAGATAAACGCGGCCTGGCCGGCCCGTTCTAGCTTCGTGCAGGACAGCGCTGCTGAGCAACGAAAAGAGGGCCAGTTTGCCGATCTCCCGCACGGAGGCGGTTTCCAGGGCCGCGGGAAGATAGAAATAGACCACCTGCGGGCGTTCAATCACATCGCTCATGTCGATGGCGTCAGCGACTGCTTGACTGGAGACCAAGCCGTGGGCTTCATCCTGGCTGATTACGTTCAGCGCATCGAAGTCGGCGAGATTCTCGACGACCGACAGGAGTTCGCTGGCGGCATCGCGTGTCTTGTCACGAACTTTGAAATAGGTCTTGTTCTCGAAGACCTCGCGAAGGGCGCGGAAGGAACGTATGGGTTTCTTAGCAGCGCTATAGTCCTTTAGGACGCGAGACAGAACGTCCCTGTTGACCCGTGAGAAGTAACTGGCGCCGTATCCTTCGCCGTGCTCCAGCCCCAATGACTGAAGCAGAATCTCCGTTTGCTGATTGGGAGTCAGATCGCGCACACAGCGTTGCATGAAGGGATTAAAGACGTAGCTGGAGCGCTTCGACTCGTTGGTGAACCACTTGAAGGGAATGCCTGAGGCCCGCGCCTCGGCCCGTACTCCGTGGAAGAACGCCGGTTCGCCTTTCAGGTCAATGATGACGATTGAGTGCCTGTCTCCGGGCTGGCCGTCACGCGAGGCAGTGAGACGGATCAGTTGTGCCACCAGTGGCGACAGCCCGACAGAGGTCTTGCCCGAGCCGGTATCACCCAAGATATGGGCGTGATCGTGCAGGATGGACCGATTCAGGAAGACCGGATAGTCGTTGAGGGCGGATGTGCCCAGCCACAGGTGATTGCGGAGACTGCACGGATCATTCGCCGGTTGCTGGCGTGATACCCGGTGCAGACGGCGGACCATCCGCTCCCACTCGGTAATGCGGGGAGCGCGGGCTATGTCCGCGTCTACCACCGCCTGAACGGCGGCGATGGGAGGGCCGGCCAGCACAGACAGGAGGAACCACAACAGCACGGGCGGGATGGCTATGCTCAGGAGCAACGACACCACCAATGACCAGATGTAAAGCGATTCGCCACGGGTACTGCCGACCAGGGCGGCAGCAAACCACGCCTCCGGTGAGTTGGACAGACGGGAGAGGATGTAGGGTTCAAGACGGTCGCCTTCACCCAGCGCCCGGCGGCGAAAGGCATCCGCCTGTTCCTGGAGGTACGCCTCGCGTGCTGATGTGGAGCCAAGGCGGTCATGATACGCCCGCTGCGTCGGTGTCAGTAGGGTGAGCATCCGGTCGGCGGTGATGACCGGCGCTCGGGGGGCCTCTTTTTTCCCGTGCGCGTAGTCAAACCAGCTATCGATCCGCTCCAACGCTGTTTGCCAGGGACCGGGTCCAGAGATCAGAACACCAACCGGGAAATAGAAAGTCATCGGTGCCGCGGCAAACACGAGCAGCGACAGTCCCAGCATGGTGCGGGCCGTGCGCGCCCGCCATGATCCAGCCGGGCTCTGGAACACGCCCGGCGCTTCGGTGCCGTGAGCGTTGTACGTAAACCAGTTGGCAACTATGGCTTGAAACGACCGGGTGGTAGATGCTCCGGGGGTCAGGCGACGGGCCAACACGATTCCGGCTGCCAGCAATGCCGCCGTTCCAGAGAGCATCCGGCCGTATGTGGTGGTCCAGGTCAGCAGGCAAAGAATCAGAAGTCCGACCGCATAGGCGATCGCAAGGGAGCGGTATTGGGCATGGTAACGACGGATGATCTGCTCGGATGATGGAGCAGCACCGTCGCCGGAGTCGGCTGCCTGCTGGAAGACAACCATCGGGCCTTCCGCCCACCGGTTCTTCCACAGCGACAGCAGTTCATCGCGTTTCGCCAGGTCGAGATCGGGCTCGGCCAGCAGCCAGTGGATGTAATGGTTGGCAAGTTGGTCGGCGAGCCAGGCAACGCCAACCACGCCCAGCAGGAAGGGGATGGCATACGCCAGCGGTGGCGCCGCCGTCCAAGTGGCAAGATAGCAGAGCATCCACACCGCCGGGCCTGCGAGCATGCGAAAGAGCAGCACGCTGGCGGGTCGAGTCGTGGCAACTCTGCGGTTGGACATCACAAATCCATAGATGGCCCACACCAGACTGAGCAGGGTGAGAACCGAAAAAGCAAACGCGCTGGAGAGATACGGGCTGAGAAGCCGGGCCAGGATTGTCACCAACAGGGCCAATGGTGTGACCACCACGACGAGATAGATCATGTGCCCGCGTACGCGGGCACCGGGCTTGAGCCGCGTGCGGTAGTCGAAGCCCAGGCCGCCGGCGGGCGGCAGAGCGTCATGGTTGATCGGATCGCGGGTTGTTTTGATGTTTGGACGCACGGTTCACCAGTAAGTCCGCCAGACCGCGCCGAAGGACCACGCGATACAGGACGGAACGGTAACTCGGATCTTCCAGGGCCTGTTCCAGCTTGGCTTTCTTCTCGGGGAATGCTGTGACGATGGAAATGACAAAGCCGCCTTCGGTGATGCGCTTGAAGAAGGCTGGGATCACCTGGCGGCGGTAGACTTCACGGCGGCATTTGCGGACCAGACGCTGATAGTCTTCGCCGCGATCGACGAGAATCAGCCCGAGTCGCTCCTGCCCGTCGTGATGATCGACGTAGTAGGCGGAACGCATCAGGCTTCGATGCGAATGCTGCGGGAATTGCTGTTCGATCTCACTCGGTGTCAACAGTTGCCGTAACGTGCCACCTCCACAACAGAACATCAGGACGCCGTAATGATACACCGATGCTTCGTAACCCAGGGCATTAGCGCGTTTCTCGTCCAAGCCCCGTTGCAGTGCGGACTTGACGCTGAGGGTCCAGCAGTAGCGCATGTTGTGCAGTTGGTGGCGTGCCAGCAATCCCGCCACGGTCAGGCGCGT
>CAYSSA010000003.1:0-12671 GCA_964433485.1 uncultured Tepidisphaeraceae bacterium
TGGACCTCAGCGCCGGCGGAAGAGTCGCCTTTTGCGTCGCCAGCATCGGCACCAGCGTAATGACGAACAGGATCGCCGCCGATGCCACGGCCGCCACGACCTGGCTCCGCGTCAGCGACGAGCAGAACAGCCCCACGGCCGCAAACATCGCGGAAGCCAGCACGATGCCCATGTAGCCCGAGAAAATCGGCCCATAGTCAAACGATGGCCTGGAGTAGACTCGCAGAATGACCACATAAAGCAAGGTCGGACACAGCAGCACGAGCATGAAGCCGAGCGAGCCGAGGAACTTGCCCAGAACCACATCCAGTTCCTCGACGGGCGCGGTCATCAGCGTCTCCACCGTTCCGGAGGCCCATTCCTGGGCCATCAGGCCCATGGAAAGAATCGGCACCGCCGGAACCAGCAGGAAAAGCATCCACTCAAACAACGAGCGCATGCCGGCAACCTGTCCGGGTTCAAAATCCCGGCTGAACAGAATCCCCGTCACCAGCAGAAACAGTGTCATCACCACATAGGCGATCGGGGAATAGAAATAGCTCGCGATTTCGCGGCGGGCAATGATGGGGGCCTTGCTCACGCGGCACCTCCTTCCGAATCGGCCGCCATCGCCTGGCGGGCGGTCACCTGAACAAAGAACTCCTCGAGCGTGGCATGTTCCAGCCTCACTTCCCGAAGCGGCCAGCCCTTTCCGATCACCGTTCGGGCCGCCTCCTCGCGAATGTCGTAACCATCCTTGGCCTTGAGGGCGGCAACGGCGTAACCGGCCTCCGCGGGAAGAATCTCAACCGCCTTGACCCCGGAAACCCTTTGCAGAACCGCGTCGAGTTCGGCCGGGGGCGCCTTGCATTCCACCAGCACCCTCGCATGACTGCGGCGACTGGTCTTCAGTTCATCCAGCGTGCCCTGCGCCACGATCCGCCCGCCCGCAATAACGATCACCCGATTGCACACGGCTTCGACCTCGGGCAGGATATGCGTGGAAAGCATGACCGTATGATCGCCGGCCAAATCCTTGATGAGTTTGCGGCTCTCGCGAATCTGTGCCGGATCCAGACCCACCGTCGGCTCGTCCAAAATCAGCACCGGAGGACTGTGCAGCAGCACGTCGGCCAGACCGACGCGCTGGCGGAATCCTTTTGACAGATGCCCGATCATGCGCCGCCTCACGCTGGTAAGCCAGCAGCGGTCCACCACATAGTCGATGCGTTTGCGGCGCGTCTCGCGATCCATACCGCGAAGCTGGCCCCGGAACTCAAGGTACTCCTCGACGCGCATCTCGGTATACAGCGGCGTGCTTTCCGGGAGGTATCCGAGATTCGCGCGGACCTTGTCGGATTGGTGAAAGATGTCGTAGCCGGCCACCGAAGCTCCCCCGCTGGTGGGAGCCAGATAACACGCCAGCATGCGGATGGTCGTTGACTTGCCGGCGCCGTTGGGGCCGAGGAACCCGACGATCTCGCCCTTGGGCACCTCGAAACTAACCCGATCGACGGCGACCGTCTGGCCGTAGACCTTGGTTAACTGTGAGACGGATATCACGCGATTGCTCCTTCCAGGGAAACCTCTTGCGTTATACTCGCTCTTTTCGAGCCGAGGTATTAAAGAAAGACAAACGAACATGTCAAGGGTTGAACGCGGCGTCTTCGACCGGAACTTGCGTTTCCGGATCAACCCGGCTCAGACGAACGATTCGATCCATGCGGAAGGTGCGCTGGGCAAGCCTCATGCAACAGAAAGCGACCAGGACATATTGCCCCTCCTGTCGGCGTACGCGCAGCGGCCGAACCACCCGGCGAGTCAGTTCGCCGCCCTCGCCAACATAGTCCATTTCGACCTGCCCCTGTTGGGCCAGCGCCTCCTCGAGCTCCAACGGCATGATCGAGGGTCTGTCAGCCGCAAGCACATCCACCGGCCCTCCCTGCTGCTCCAATGCCTGGTTCCAAGGCACATCGAATCCTCCCACCGGGGCCAGCAACTCGCACAAAACGGCAAACGTGGTCTGTGCATCCGCCATCGCCCGGTGAGCCGCCGACGGCACGATCCCAAGCCGGCTGGCCAGCGCCGACAGGCTGTTGCCGCCCCGCCCAAATCGACGGCGGGCGATTCGCACCGTGTCCAAGGCAACCGGCGCCAACAGGACTGCGCCCAGCGCCTGCCCGCAGCGACGGAACTCGCCGTGGAGAAAGGAAAGGTCGAAGGAAATGTTGTGGCCCACTACCACCGCGCCGCGAAACATCGGCAACAAACGGGGCAACAGAGACGAGAATCCCGGCGCATCCGCCACCATCGCATCCGTGATGCCGGTGATCGCGCTGGCGCAAGGTGAGATTGGCCGCCCCGGATTGACCAATGACTCAAAGGCGTCAACCTGTCGGCCACCCTCGACTCGAACGACGCCAACTTCACAGACGCGATCGCCAAACGACGCCGATGCACCGGTGGTTTCCGTATCCACCACGGCCAACGGGATGTCCTTGAGGATTTGCTCCGTCAACGGCATAGATCGCCTCCGCCAACCCGGCAGGCGCGAACTCAACGCCCACGCACCCGGCTCGCTGCTACAGCACGAGGGTCGCCTCTTGTCCAAGGCATTGGGTTCATGGCCTCGACGACCACAGCCAGGACAGATTCTTCGTCGCCGATGCCTGCGGGTCCACTCAGGGCAAACTTTGAGGTTGGGAATCAGAACTCCGTCCCCGTGATTCCGGCCTCGAAGGCCAGTTGACCGGCCACGATTCCCTGAATGTTGCAACGAATGCGTTTGTGCCGCTCCCACTGTTTGAACCCGAGCAGATACATAGTGGCCGGTGGAACCACGGATGCCCGGAATTTGCATTCATCCACGCCGCCAAAACCGATAAAGCCGGTCCAGTTGTCGTACTTTCGCGTGTAGAACGAAGCCAACTGAGCGGCCGCCTCGATCATCAACACCCCCGGAAACAACGGCCGCCCCGGAATATGCCCCGGAACCCAGAACTCGTCAGCTCTGATGTCCCGGCGCCCGATGATCTTACCTTCCTCGGGCTTGGCCCAGACGACAGCGTTAAGCTGCTCCATGTCGCCTCGCTGGGGATTGCAGCGGCGAATCTCCTCCTGATCAAAGAGTACGCCATCAAGATCGATCCCGGTGATGTCGTAAAGGAATTTCGGCGGCATGGCGCATCTTGCGAAATGACGGGCACTGGGAATCATCCCGGCGCCAGATCTCGATCTAATCTCTTCTCTGCACAGACTTTATGCTTGCGGAGGCGTAGGAGCGGCGATGCCGGAATCTGGCTCTTCACGACCTTCAAGAATTCGCTTTCGCACATCCTGAGCGGCGGCCTTGATCTCCTGCATCTTCTTGCGCACCCGGGTTCCGGCGGCCTTGTTCCCGCCTGCCGCCTTGGCCACATCGTCTTCAACTTCCTGAATCATCTTCTTCAGCAGTTCAAATTCCTGCATAACACAAACCTCCGTGTGTGTCCGATTACCCCCGGCACTGTACTTCTGCCGACGGCGCGTGTCAAATCCACTCTCGACCACCAGCACGATACCAGCCGCCCAATCGAACGCCGCTCTCGCCGCGCGGTAGCAGATCGCCTCCCGTCATTTAGCATCGACGTTGCAAAAGACCATCGGCGCGGCATAAACCGGTTCTCCGCCGCGATGAGAATGGCCATGGCCCGCTACGCGGCGTTGACCAAAGCGAGTTGACACAAAACAGATCCCCGACAGTATTACCTTCAAGATCGCACCGAAGTCACAAGGATGCATGCCGGAGTTCGGGAAACCGGGAGTTTATTCGCATGACGCAGATCACATTGCCAATGACCGACGCCACAGCCGCCCCCGTATCCGGAACCAGGCCGAGATTCGACGTCGGCCCGTTGTGGATCCTCCTGCTGGCGCTCATCGCCACGCTCGCCGGGTGGATTCCCGGGCGAACTCTTTTGCCTGACCCCACCAGCCAGGATCCGGCAAAATCACGAATGACCAATGCCATTGCGCCTTCCGCCGCTTTCGCGGCCGAGAGCCTGCGTCAAGGGCGGCTGCCGCTATGGAATCCGCATCAGGGATCGGGTGGCCCGCTGCTGGGCAACGGCGAAGTCGGAGCGCTCTATCCAACGATCTTGCTGCATGCATTCCTGCCGCCGAAGGTCGCCTGGATCGCTTCGGCGGTCGCTCTATATTGGGTGTCTGGATTTGGCGCATGGTGGCTGGCGAAGAAGTTGAACCTGCCGGTGGCGGCGCGCCTGGCCGCAGCCGTCGCGTACATGTTCAACGGGGCAATGTCGGTGTGGCTGAATCAACCGATTTCACAGACGCTGCTGCCGCTGACGATCGCCGCGTGCCTGAATCTGGCGAGCAAGCCCAGCGGGTGGCGGTTTGCGCTCCTGGCGATGCTGATCGGCGCGTCGATCCTTGGCGGAAGACCCGATGCTTCAGTCGGGTTGATTGCGGCGAGCGTCATCGGCTGGATGCTGCTGATGATCGGACAAATCCCAGTGCCGGCCAAGAACAGGCCGGGTGGAGTGTTGTTCTGGGGCGGTGGACTTCTGGCAATGCTCGCGGCAACGGCGCTGGGGATGATGCTGGCCGGAGTGCAATGGGTGACATGGCTCGAATATGTCATCGACTGGACGCCACAGGCATTTCGATCCGTCGTCGCGGCCGAAGACCGCAGTGGCGCGCGAATCGCGAGCATGTTCGTCGTGCCGGCCATCGTGGCGATCGGGCTGGCCTCAATCGGGATCGTGCGCGGCATAACGCGGGGGGCGGTTGCGTGGGTATTGTTTGCGGCCGCGGCCATAACCATGGCGCTTCACGGCGGCGCTGAACGGCTTGTGGCGCATCGCTGGTCGTTGAACTGGATGCTGTGGCCGAGCCTGCTTGGAGCAGCGACGCTCGCGATTGCCATGCTGGCCGCCATCGCAGTCGGTTCATTCCGGTCCCGAGCGTCCCAGGTCTGCGTCGGTCTGCTGGCTCTGAACGGCCTGGCGTATGCCATCTGGTGTAACCCTGGGTCACCGGCCACTGATGCAAAGAGCTTCTCATCTTCATCTGCCCTTGTTCCGCCAAGAATTGCACTCCTGGAGACGATGCACAACCGGCCAACGACCCAACCCGTTGCGCCCCAACAACAGTCGACCGCCGGCAACATCCCCGAACGGCCGCGTGTCCGGATCGCGCGTACGAGTCAGTCCGTTGCCTCCGGCTCAGCCGCAATGATGGCCTCGACCCGGCCAAGTTTCGATCCACAGATTGTCATTATTGATCCGGAGCTTGCCCCGGAATATGCCTTGGTGAAAAACCCGGCCGACGCCCCCTACTGCTCGCTCCAGCGATCCGGCGCGGCAATCAGCGGCCGGCCAACCATCGAGTGGATCGAGAACTCACCCGATCGCGCTCGCCTGCGGATAAATGGAGGCTATGGGGGCTGGCTGGTGATGGAAGAGCCGTTCGCCCCAGGCTGGAAAGCGCGGTTTGTATGGAACGTGTCTTCCACCTCGGCAGTTAGAAAGAAGGAGCACGACATTGAGAAAGACGCGCTGATCTATCCCGCTTATGGCTGGGCGCGAGCGATTCCGCTGCCGGCGGCCGCTCCGTCGCAGGGACGCCGGCCCGGGCGTGAGGTCCGCGAGGTTGGACCGTGCGAAGTTGTCGTCGAGTTCCGCCCTCGCGGATTCAAGCACGGTTGGATGGTCAGTCTGGCCGGCGGCCTCGTCGTGTTCATGTTGCTGGCCGGACAACTGATCCATGAAAGACTGGAGCCTGCGAACAATCGCAAGGAGAACGCCAATGCCCACCGGACCTGAAGACCGTCAATATTGGCTCAACACGCTCGATCGCATCGCACGGCCGGTGCTTGGGGCGCTTTCGCAGCGAAAACTCAAGGCGACCATGCCCGTGGAATCGTTGCGTCCCCAACTTCAGGCCGATCGCGCCAAGTACACGCATCTGGAAGCTCTTGGCCGGACACTGTGCGGGATCGCGCCGTGGCTGGAGCTCGGGCCGGGCAATTCCCCCGAGGGCAAGCTGCGCGCCGAGTTTGGGGAACTGTCGCGCAAGTGCATGGATGCCGCCACCGACCCCCAGTCGCCGGACTACATGAACTTCAAGATGGGTGGCCAGCCACTGGTGGATGCTGCGTTCCTCGCACATGCCATCGTGCGGGCGCCGAATGAGCTTTGGAAAAAGCTTGATAACCGGGTCCGAAACAATGTGGTGGCCGCGCTGAAACTGACCCGCGCCATCAAGCCGGGCGAGAACAACTGGCTGCTGTTTGCCGCGATGGTCGAGGCGGCTCTGCACCGGGCCGGAGAGGAGGTCGTCGTCGCCCGCGTCGAGTACGCGTTCAAGCGTCACATGGAATGGTACAAGGGCGACGGAATCTACGGCGACGGCGCCTGGCTGCACTGGGACTATTACAACAGCTTCGTCATTCACCCCATGCTCATCGACTGCGCGGATGTCTTCCTGGGCAAACTGCCGTTCGCCGACAAGCTGCGTCCCGCCATCCTCGATCGGGCCCGACGCTATGCCGCAATACAGGAACGCCTGATCGCGCCGGATGGATCGTTTCCTCCCATCGGACGCTCGCTGTGCTATCGCTTTGGCGCATTCCAGTTGCTGGCGCAGATGACCCTGCGCCGCGATCTGCCGCGGAACATCGCGCCGGGCCAGGTTCGCTCAGCCCTGACAGCGGTGATCCGCCGCATGATCGACGCGCCGGGGACGTTTGACAAGGATGGCTGGTTGACCCTTGGCTTCGCCGGCCATCAGGTTGCGATGGCTGAGCCCTATATCTCCACCGGCAGTGTCTATCTGTGCTGCGCCGGGTTGCTGCCGCTGGGCTTGCCGCCGGAGGACGAGCTTTGGACGTGCGGCGAAACCGCCTGGACCAGCAAACAGATCTGGTCCGGGGAAAATCTCTCCGCCGACCACGCCTTGTCGGACAAAAGCATCGCCGTTTGAATGCGCGAGCCGCCTGATCCGGTGCTGCGTGCGGCAAAGCACCATTCACCCTTCGCGCCAGTGACGTTCGCCCCTGGGAGGCGCAAACGATGGAGCTCCTGCCATGCTGGAGCGGCCGCCTGGGTTTCTTACAGGTCTTCTCAGCCGAATCTTGATTTCACCTGGCCACGTACTGCTTTTCATAGTATGTCAGATACTCGCCCGACTTGATCGCCCGCCACCACGCCTCGTTGTCCTTGTACCACTGGATCGTCTGCCGAATGGCGGTCTCAAACCGATGTTTGGGTTCCCAGCCCAGTTCCCGGCGGATTTTCGAGGCGTCGATGGCATAGCGGCGGTCGTGGCCAGGGCGGTCCTTCACATATTGCACCCACTGATCCCACGGCTTGCCCATCTCGCGCAGCACGATCTCGGTCACCTCGCGGTTGGTCATCTCATTGTTGCCGCCGATGTTATAGACCTCGCCGGGCTTGCCCTTGTTCAGCACGGTCCAGATGGCGTCGCAGTGGTCCTCGACAAACAGCCAGTCGCGGATGTTCATCCCGTCGCCGTAGAGTGGAACCTTCTTGCCTTCCATGAGGTTGGTGACAAACAGAGGGATCATCTTCTCGGGGAACTGGTACGGGCCGTAGTTGTTCGAGCAGCGCGTCGTCAGCACCGGCATGTGGAAGGTGTGGAAATACGCCCGCACCATGCAGTCGGCCGCCGTCTTCGACGCCGAATACGGGCTGTTGGGCGCCAGCGGCGTTTCCTCGGTGAACATCGCCGTCCTGTCATGCTCGGGCAATGATCCGTAGACCTCGTCCGTGGAGACCTGAAGGTAACGGTCAACGCCGAATTTGCGGGCCGTGTCCAGCAGAACCTGCGTACCCACAATGTTGGTCTGCACGAACGGGCCGGAGTCCAGAATCGAGCGGTCCACCTGGCTCTCGGCCGCGAAATGGACGACCTCGCGAATGCCGTATTGCTGCCAGAGGTTGGCAACAAGCGTCGCATCACAGATGTCACCGCGAACAAAAATCACCCGATCGTTATCGAGAATCCCCGCCAGGTTGGCCAGGTTCCCACAATAGGTGAGTTTGTCCAGACAGATCATCCGCACAGGCTCATCGCGCCCGCGCAGCATCCGCACGAAGTTCGATCCGATGAATCCCGCTGAGCCGGTGACAAGAATGGTTCGCATGGAAGTCCTTTTTTGAGCGAAATGTTTCAGGCGGCGGTGGCAGGTGTCAATCGATAAACACGACCCAGACGACCTGCGGCTGATACATCACCCTTGCGCATAGCCAAACGCGCCTCATCCAGCCGCCGAGCATCGGCAATTGAAAGATACGGCGCCCAGGCAGCCTCGGATTCGATCAGCTCAACTTCAATCTCGGCAACATAGTCGCCTTCATGTACGAGCTTTTTGTGTTTTCGGCTACTCATCCACGCCTCCGAGTAAACGATTCATTCCATCGCGATGGATCGGGGCGGTAAGCCGTTACCGGCAAGGCCGGTTCCGTCGTTCCGGCGGCAATGCCCCAGACAACGTGGCTCGCGTTCGCGCCCATATCCTTCTGAAGCACAAGGACGCAGGGACCGTTCGGAAACTTCGGATAATCTTCCACGACCACCGCATCCGACAGGCCGTCAAGCACCTCTGTCACCAGCCGTCCATCTTCGGCCAACTCATTATACCCGTGATCGGAGATGCGCACCTTTCCGAGAAGAACGAGAGCACGCCCCAGCGAGGGCGTATCGCTGATGTGACCATCCCATCATGGCGGTTACACTTCCTTATTCGCCCCAAGCTGTGCCACGGTATTGCACGCCTTGAGATAGAAGTCGATGTTTTCGCCACCATCGGCCCAGAACCCATGCACCTTGTCGGCGGTCATTTCGCCCATGTCAATGTAGGCGTTGTTGACATCGGTGATCTCCAGTTCGTTGCGGGCTGATGGCTTGAGTTTGCGGACGATGTCAAACACGCGCCCATCGTAGAAATAGACGCCGATCACGGCCAGATTGCTCTTGGGATCCTGCGGTTTCTCCACGATCCTCACCACGCGGTCGCCGTCCATCTCCGCGACGCCATACGCCTTCGGGTTCTCTACAGGCGCCAGCAGAATCTTGGCGCCCTGCCCCTGGTGGCGAAATCGCCGCACTGAATCCTTGATGGCGTACTCCAGTATATTGTCGCCGAGGATCAGCAGGATCGAATCCCCATCCACAAAATGCTCGGCCAGTCCCAGCGCCTGGGCAATCCCGCCGGCCCCGTCCTGGTAGGTGTAGCTGAGGTTCTTCAGCCCGAATTCGCGGCCATTGCCGAGCAGCCTGATGAAATCGCCCGCGTTGTTGCCGCCCGTCACCAGCAACACATCCTCGATGCCGGCTTTCACCATGCACTCGATCGGATAATAGATCATCGGCTTGTTGTAGATCGGCAGCAGGTGCTTGTTCGTCACCTTGGTGATCGGGAAAAGCCGGCTGCCCGTTCCGCCCGCGAGAATGACGCCTTTCATAATCGTTTCCTTTATCCGCCGCTCCGGGCGGCGCGTTCAACCGTCCTTGCGCGACCAATTGTATGGAATCTCCGACGAATGCGGATCGAGCCGGTACTCGTCAGGTTCCGCATAGTTGTAACACTCGGTCGTGTAATTGATGACCATCGCCTCGGTGTCGCTCACACACTTAAACCCATGATACACCAGATTCGGGATCTCGATCAGAAACGGCGAGTGCTCACCAATGAAGAATTCGTTAACCATGCCCTTCGTGGGCGAATCGGGCCGAGGATCATAAAGCACGACCTTCATCATCCCCTTGACACACACAAAATGGTCGGTCTGCTTCTTGTGATAATGCCATGCCTTGGTCACCCCGGGATATGCCGTCGTCATGTACACCTGGCCGAACTTGATGTTCCCGAGATCTTTGTCGTCCGCCCGAATCATCTCCATGAGCCGGCCGCGTTCGTCGCAATGCACCACCAGTCGCTTGACCACGACACCCTGAATCAGTTGTTTCGGCATCAGACCACCATTCACCTGTTGACCAGAACCGGCACTCGGCCTCCGGCAGATAATCTTATCGACGCAAAACGGCGACTACTCTAATGCCACCGCCCGAGCCGTACAATCGGCAGATTCAACGCTTATCGGACCCCTTCCGTCGCAACCGCCAGGCTGCGCAGAGACCTCGGCAGTTCAAACGACACATTCTCCTCCACCAGGGCACGCTCCTCCACCTGTCCCCCGAACTCGCGGCAGAGCCGCGCCACCAGATCCCGCACCAAATGCTCCGGCGCCGACGCCCCGGCCGTCACCAGCACCGACGCCACCCCCTCGAACCACGCCCGCTCCACCTCGCGCTGATCATCTATCAAGTACGCGGACTTGCCCGCCGTCTTCGCGGTCTCCACCAGTCGCCTTGAATTCGAACTGTTCCGGCTGCCCACCACCAGCACCAGATCCACCTCCGGCGACCACGTCGACACCACCCCCTGCCGATTCGTCGTCGCATAGCAGATGTCATCCTTCGCCGGCCCCTTGATATGCGGCCAGCGCGCCCGCAGCGCCGCCACCGTGCGGGCGCAATCCGAAACGCTCAGCGTGGTCTGCGTCACGTACGCTATCCGATCCTCGTCGGGCACTTTCAGCGCGGGCACTTCCTCCGGCCTCTCCACGACCACAATCGAGCCGGGTGCTTCGCCCACCGTGCCCACGGCCTCGTCGTGGTTGCGATGGCCGACGAAAATGATGGTGTATCCCTCGCGGGCGAACCGCACCACCTCGGCGTGAACCTTCGTCACCAATGGACAAGTCGCATCTATCTCCACCAGTCTCCGATCCTTCGCCTGCTGACGAACGGCAGGGGCGATGCCATGCGCGCTGTACACCACCACCGCGCCTTCGGGCACATCGGCAATGGCGTTGACGAAGACTACCCCCCTGCTTTGAAAATCCTCCACCACATGCTTGTTGTGTACGATCTCGTGGAACACAAACACCGGTGGGCCTTTGAGTTCCAAAACACGATCGACACACTCGATCGCCATGTTGACACCCGCGCAAAACCCTCGCGGGTTGGCCAGAATGATCCTCAGCATGATGCAATAATAGCAACCGGCGCGGCTACGGACCAATCCGGTCCGCCGGCCGCGCCGGCCATGCCCGCCTTCACTTGGCAGATGCCGAAGCTTCTGTCAGATGCTTGAGCCAATCCGTCTTTCCCGCATCCTCCAACCTGTGTTTGAACGCCGCATGGCTGTCAAGGTCCGCGCTCGTCCACTTCGTGGTGTCCAGCCAGGTCTGCGAGTAGGTCAGATTGGCCTTGGGCACGACCCGCACCATTCCCACCTTGGGAATGGCGCCCGGGGTGCGCACCACATGCAGCGATGCCGCCGCCAGCGCCCAACCGCCAACCAGCAACAAGAATACAAAAAGCCTAAAGGACGTTTTCATCTTCGTTCTCCTTCGTGCCGACCGGTCCCGGCCTGGCACTTCCGTATTGATACGACCCTTTCGCCCGCCAGTCGATTAGAAAACAGGCGCAAATATCGAACGACACCGACGACGGCACAAACTATTGCCCCGCCGCACCATCGAGCATGTCGGTCGAACTCTCAGTCAGGCTCGACACCACGCTGCCGTAATAGCCTACGGAAAACAACCCCTGTTGCTGCTGTTGTTCAAAACCGATGAGCTCACAAAACTCCCGGATCAGTTGCTGCGCCTGCGGATCATTGCGTTCCGCCTCCTGAAGCGCCTGGTGCTGCTTGCGATCACGAAAGCGGATAATCTGGATGTACCGCGGATCCGAGCGCACCGCCGTCCAATTGGCGCCAACCTGCTCATAAACCTCGAAATGCTCGCAACCGAGGCGAGTCATGGTCTGCATGAATCGCTTCATCAGACGCGCGTGTTCGTGACGTTTATCTCTGGGAACGACGTAACTGTTGGTCTGCAAGAGCATAGCTGCCGCCCATTGTGACAGATTCCCGGTCAAGGGGCAAACCGCGAGCCTTGCCGACAAGGTCTATCCACAGTCCGCCTCAGCGCGATCGCCACTCACCGCCGGTCCACCCATATCAGCCTGTCGACGGCTGGGCACTTCCGGCGACATTCAGCCGACGTAACTCCCTCGCCCATCCGACGATGCGGCATTGCAGAAAAATTCGGAAAAGTTCTTGCAGGGGCTTTACAACCGAGAAATCCGGCACTAATATGTGATTCAGAAGTGGTTCGAGGGTCGTCTCTCGAGTAGTTTTGAACGTATTGCATTCAGTCGTCAGGCAATTTGCCTGATGTTTTTGATCCCTCGGGGTGGTCCCCCCCACCACCCCCTTTCCTCGTGGGAGTAGCCTCCCCCCCGGGCTGCTCCCACTCTTTTTTTTCGCATTTTCGCGAGCGGTCCGTGATGCGGGCCGCTCGTTTTTCTTTTTGAAGTAGCGTCATCATGTAAAGCCTACAGGATATCTATGGAATGCAGGCTGCTGGCTTCGGTTTGGAGAATAGCGTCGGCACCGACCCATCAGTCGCGGCTACCAGATTGCAGTAGCTGGCTTTGCTTTGGAAAATAGCGTCGGCGCCGACAGAACGGACAAACAGCCGAATACATCACGGCTGGCTTCGCTTTGGAGAATAGCGTCGGCACCGACCTTGGACGCTGTGAATGTGCTGGTGCACGCTGCTGGCTTCGGTTTGGAGAATAGCGTCGGCACCGACCCA
>CAYSSA010000003.1:12681-19275 GCA_964433485.1 uncultured Tepidisphaeraceae bacterium
GGGGACGGGCCCGCCGAAGGGGGAAGGGGCTTGCCGCGCGCCCGAAGGTTGGGGGGGGGCCGTACGCGCGGGGGGGAGCGTCGTGGGGTGGGGATGGCCTCCAGCTCCAACACCTGCCCGTTGCGGATGACCTGAATCTTGACCGGCACGCCGGGAACGCCGGCATCCAAGGCGGCGGTCAGGTCGTGGAGGTTCTCGATCTTCATGCCGTTGAACCGAATCAGAATATCGCCGGGATGGATTCCCGCTTGATCGGCGGCCGACCCCGGAGTGGTTCCGGTGATCTTCACGCCGCCGGTCCCGTTCTCGGACGAGTCATCCGGGACAACTCCCAGGGATACACCCGCGCCGGCACGCGTGGTCGGAACCACGGCCGGGCGGGTGGTCGGTGGAGGCGGAGTAAACGTCAGCCGGTCGCCCGGCATGTAGGCGATCTCGACGAGCGTCTGCGCCACAAGGTTCACAATCCGCGTTTGACCCTGATAGTTGATCTTCTCGGCGGTGTCGGTCGGCCGATGATAGTCCTCGTGGAAGCCGGTCCAGAAGAATAGACCGGGGATGCGCCTGGCCACGAACGCCGTGATGTCGCTGGGCGCGCGACCGTCCTTCCATTGGGTCTTGAGGGTGAAAGTCCGGCCGGCCGGAAGACCGCCGACCAGGTTTTCGAAGGCGCTTGCAGTACCCGTTCCGCCAATCTGAAGGGTGTTCTGTTGCAGACGTCCGACCATGTCGAGATTGACCATCGCCTTCACGCGTTCGAGGGGCACGGTCGGATGCCCGACCCAGTGGAGCGAACCCAGCAGTCCGATTTCCTCGCCGCTGAACGCCAGGAACAAGACCGAGCGGGGAAGCGGCCCGCTGTCGGCGAGGATGCGGGCCAGTTCCAGCAGCGCGGCCGTTCCGGAAGCGTTATCGTCCGCGCCCCGGTGAATCTCCTGGGACCGGGGGGCGCGAGATCCCGGGCCTCCGCGACCGATGTGGTCGTAGTGCGCGCCAACGACGATGACCTCGTGCCTGTGTGGGCCGCTGCCAGGCCAATAGCCCATGATGTTCCGCAGTTTGTAGGTCTTGCGGTCGAAGGCGACAGTCCCCTCAACCAGGGTTGAGCCTGACGTCGCTGATTGCGGATTGAACCGGTTGTCGATCTCGGTCTGATAGTCTCCGATCGTACGCAAACCGGCCGCCGCCAGAATGTCATTGGCCGCCGCCTGGGTGATCTGGATCACGGGAATCGAGACCGTGTCCATCTGTCGTCGTCCCAAGGGCGCGAGCGTGTCGGGGCCGTGGTGGTTTGGAGGCTGCACCACGAGCAGCGCCGCGGCGCCGCGTTCGACGGCCGTGCGAACCTTGCGGTTGATCGCCGCAAATTCGGAGAAGTCGGTCCGGGCCAGACGGCTCTTGCCGTTGGAGGAATGCGGCTCGAATCGCATCACCAGGACCACATGATCCTTCACGTCGATCCCGGCATAGTCATCGTAGATCTGGCCGGTGTCCATTTCCCTGGCGCCCGAGATGCCATAGCCGACAAAGGCCAGCGGCCCGGCAAAGGACTTCTCCGCCGACAGCGGCAATGGCGCCAGGTCCTTATTGAGCGAGAATGTCTTGCCGGCGGCCCGCAGTTGTGTCTGCGAGGATGGGCCGGTGATCACGGTGTGATCAAACGGCTGGGTATAGGAATCGTGGCCGGGGGGCGGACATAGCCCGAGCCCCTTGAAGTAGCCTTCGATGTAGCACGCTGCGGCTTCCAGGCCGGTTGTGCCGATTCCCCGGCCCTCCATTTCGTCCGAGGCCAGAAAGCTCAGACTGTTTCGCATCGCCTCCTCCGATGCCGTCGCCAGATTTGGGCGAGGCGGCAGCGCCTCCCGGCACCCAGCCAGCAACGCCAGCAAGGCGATCCATACCGGGAGTCTGTGTGTGAGGCCTTTCATCGGCGGGATTGTAAGCAACCGGTCTCACCGCTCCAAACGCCCGATCCGAAGCGGCATAGTCCGTGCCTCTGCGTGTTGGATCGGATCGTCATTGGCCCGCACCCGTGCCGTGATATAATGCCCGCGCACGTACTGGTTTGCTCACACTCACGAGGTCTCAGTATGGATCACCGCATTTCCCGGCGACGTCTTCTCTGGACCGCCGCCGCCGTCAGCGCCTCTGGTCAATCGCTGTTTGCCCAGGATCCGGCAGCGGCCGTGTCGCCGCCGGCCATTGCCTCGGCCGCGCCCGCCGGGGAGACCGCCAGGAAATCCGTGGTGGCTCTGGCCAGCGGCGAGAGTCGTCGCAAGAACATCTGCGAAGCGCTGGTTGCCATCGAGGACCAGATCATGCCCGTGCTCAAGACCAAAAAGTACGTGGTCCTCAAGCCGAACATCGTCAACACGGTGAACCAGCTTGCCTCCACCCATGTCGATGCGCTGCACGGCATCCTCGATTTTCTGGCTCCGCGTTACAAGGGCCCCGTGGTCATCGCCGAATCGTCGGCCGGCTACACCACCGAAGGCTACGACCATTTCAAATACGCCCAGACCATCAACGAGCATAAACCCCTTCCCATCAGCCTGGTCGACCTCAACGAGGAAGGCAAGTACGTTACTCACACCATTCTCAACGGGGACCTTCACGCCGTGCCCGTTCGGCTGGCCGCCCGGCTGCTGGATCCTGATGCCTACATTTTCTGCTCATGCATGCTCAAGACCCACAACACGGTGGTGGCCACTCTCTCCATCAAGAACATGTGCCTGGGCGCGCCGCTGCACAATGCGCGCAAGGAGACCAAACGCTGGAACGACAAGCGTCTTTACCACGGCGGCGTTCGCCAGACCCATGTCGACATCATGCTCACGGCGCAGAAACTGCAGCCCTGCTGGGGCACGGCCGTCATCGACGGCTATGAGGGCATGGAAGGCAATGGTCCCAACGACGGCACGCTGGTCCCGTCGCGTCTGGCCATTGCCTCGACTGATTTCATCGCCGCGGACCGGATTGGCATCGCCACCATGGGTATCGACCCCACCTGGGTCGGCTACCTGAATTTCTGCGCCCAGTGCGGCCTCGGCCAAAACGACCTGGAGAAAATCGACCTCCGGGGCCCGAAACTTGCCGAGGTGACGAGGAAATACCGCATGTCCGACGCCATCGAGCGCGAGCTCAAGTGGATGGGCCCGATGAAAGAAGTGCCGGAGAGGCTGGGCTGATGGATGTGGGGAGCATGCAGAGCATCTCTCGGGCACAATCGTGTTGCGATTCGCGGCGATTGGCGATAAGGTTACAGCAGCCGGCATGTCCTTCGATAAATGAGGAGAGTCCATGCGCCGCATCCCAGTGAGTGTGACCGGTCTTCTGGCGACAATGATCTGTCTGCTTTGCATAGCCGCCGATACACCCAAGCCGGCGGTCGCCAAGCAGCAGGTGGTCGTGAGCGAGATGCGCATCCAGACCATGCCGCCGCTGACATACCTGTGTGCCACGGCCGAGACCAGTTTCGCCAAGATGGGCGAGCCGGTTCAGACTGCGTTCGACCGGGTCTTCGGCGTGGCCGCGGAGGCCAAGCTCCTCATTGCCCGGCCGACGATGCTGGTCTATCAGGGCAATCCACACCTGGATCCGCAGAAGACATTCAAGATGGAGATCGGGATCATCGTTGCTGACGAGACAACGCTGCCCGACAACGCCGGTGATCTGAAGCTGCGCAAGACCGGGGTATTCAAATGCGCCTCGGTTCTCTATACCGGCCCCGTGGACCAGCAGGGCAAGGCATACGAGAAGCTGATCCCCGCGATCCGGGAAGCCGGCCTGACGCCTACCGGCGAGGAGCGCGAAATGTGTCTCTACTGGGAGAGCAACGAGTCGCCAAACAATGTTTTCTTGATGCAGGTCGGGGTGAAATGACCGCAGGCCACAACCCCGATCGCGCCAAATCAACCGGGACTCGCAGGGGCACCACCACGCATCCGGCGCCCCTTGCGAGGGGTGCGTGCGTCTCTCGTACCATTTCCCACGCCTTGTGTGACGCCTGCTCGACATCGCCTGCCGGGACAAAAGTCAACTTCCGTCCCCGTGCGCGGGGCATCTGGCCGACCACTGACCACCGGCTCAACGACCATCCGCGACAAGCGTACATCCACCAAGGAGTTTTCAACTTATGACAAGACGATACGGCAAACTGGCGATGGCGGTTCTGGCGGGCGTGCTGGCTCTGCCTGTGGGCAGAACGATGCTCCGGGCCGCGGAAGCGCCCGCAACGGCGGCGGCCGCTCCCGTGAACACGCTGACGGACGAAGAGAAGAAGGCGGGCTGGAAACTGCTGTTCGACGGCAAGAGCACCGACGGCTGGCACAACTTCAAGAAAGACACGGTCAATGTCGGCTGGCAGGTGAAGGACGGCACGCTTGCCGTGGTCGATCCCAAGAAGGCGGGCGACCTGGTGACCAAGGACGAGTTCGACTGGTTCGAGCTGTCGCTCGAATACAACATCTCCAAGGGCGGCAACAGCGGCATCATGTACCACATCACCAATGCCGGCGGGGCCATGTGGGCGACCGGCCCGGAGATTCAGCTCCAGGACAACATCGAGTGGCACGACCCCGAGTTGTCTGGCTGGTTGTATGCCCTCTACAAACCCCCGGTCGATCCCAAGACCAACAAGCCGCTGGATGCGACCAAGCCCCCGGGCGAATGGAACCACGTCCGCGTGGTCATAACCCCGGAGAAGTGCGAGCATTACATGAACGGGGTAAAGTACTTCGAGTACGTGCTCGGCAGCGATGACTTCAAGGCTCGCGTCGCCAAGAGCAAGTTTGGCCGGATGCAGACCTTCGCCAAGTTCGACAAAGGCTTCATCGGCCTGCAGGGCGACCACGGTCAGGTCGCCTTCCGCAATATCACGAGTCCGCCGAGTGAGAAAAAGTAGGCGAGAGTATCGAGGCCGATGGGTGGACGACGGTCCCTGCGCCACGGGGTCTGGAGAAGTCATGCAGAGCGAAGCGAAGCAGCTCTGCGTGGTGCCGCCGGGAACGAACCAAATGAGATGGAACGCGAGTCGTGATGTGAACGCGGAGATTCCTCGCTTGGTTCGGAAGGACGGGGGCGTTCGCAATGGCCCGCCGATGGCGAATGCTCGACTTCAACGGTCGTACAGCCCGTCGTTGCCGAATTTGTGATTGACGCCTACTGGCCTAAGATACGCATGGCGAAAGTCGCCGCCGCGCGTTCAAACGAGGACCGACACATGCCCATCAGTCTCGCCCCGATATCGCGTCGCAGTTTCCTGGCCGGAGCCGTCGCGGGCGCGGCGGCCATCGTCCTGCGGGATCAATGGTGCGTCGGGGCACCGGGCAACGGGCGCGATCCCGATCGCGTCGTGCTGTTGTCGGACACGCACATCGCGATGGATGCGGACCGGGTCGAGCGTGGCGTGAACATGAGCCGACATCTGCGCCAAGCCGTTGCGGAGATACTCGAACTGGACAAAACCGACCGCCGTCCGGCGGCGGCCATTGTCAACGGCGACTGCGCGCTGCACACCGGCGAAACCGGCGATTATGAGGCCCTGCTGGGTTTGCTGGCGCCGCTCAGCGCGGCCGGGCTGCCTATTCACCTGGCCATGGGCAACCACGACCAGCGCGATCGCTTCTGGTCGGCGGTGCCCTATGAGAAACTCGGGGTTGGCGCCGGCAAACGCGGGATGGAAAGTCGCCAGGTGCTGGTGGTCCCTTCGCCGCGCGTCGACTGGGTGATCCTCGACAGCCTTGACAAGACCAACAACACACCCGGCCTGCTTGGCGAGGAACAGGTGCGGTGGCTCAAGGCGGTCCTGGATGCACCCGAGCGGGCCGGGAAGCCCGTGATCGTGATGATCCATCACGACCCAATTGTCGCCCCGGCCACGCGGCCGACGACGGGGCCGGCTTCCGCTCAGCCCGCCAAGATCACGGGGCTGGTGGACACCCCGGCGCTGCTCGAAGTGGTCATGCGGCGCAAACAGGTGAAGGCACTGATGTTTGGCCACACGCACCGCTGGTCGATCAGCCGGCTCGACGGGCTGCACCTGGTGAACCTGCCGACGGTGGCGTACGTGTTCAACCCCGTTCAGCCGAGCGGCTGGGTGGATTGCCGCCTGACCGACCAGGGTATGAGGCTGGAACTGCGCAGCATCAATCGCGCGCATCCCAGGCACGGCGAGGTGGTGGACCTGAATTGGCGGACGTGATCATCGCGGCTACGGCTTAACCTGTAGACACTTCATCTGCTTCTGGTCGCGGACGACGAGCTTGCCGTCGGCCAGCGCCAATGGGGCCCAGACATATTTGCCCTCGGCCGCCAACACCCTGGCCGAGGCCAGTTGCCGACACTGATCGGGCCGGGCCTCGAAAAGGTGCAGTTCGCCTGTTCGGCCGTCCATCACAAAGATCAGCCCGTCGGCAATGAGCAGGCCGCCGGATCCAAAGACCTGCTTGGGTCCGGTCTTCCATTTGATCTGGCCGTCGAAATCGAGGCAGGTCAAGCCGTTGTTGTTCGACCCGTGCTCATTGAAACTCTGCGCATAGATATAGCCGTTGTAGACGATCGGATCATGGATGTGGGCGATGCAATTGTTGTTGT
>CAYSSA010000003.1:19307-23921 GCA_964433485.1 uncultured Tepidisphaeraceae bacterium
CCATTTGCCGCCGGTGCGGGCGAGTTTGAGCATGAAGCAACCGATGCCGTAGCCGCCGCTGACAAACAGCCGGTCGTCACCCACGGGAACGGGCGAACTGATGGGGATCTTGTAGCCGCGCCAGGTCTGCATCTGCCAAAGCAGCGCGCCGGTGTCGGGATCGATGGCAGAGATGATGGCCGGTGGCGATTTCTCGGGGTCGCGGGGCTGACCAATCGCGATGATCTGCTCCACGCCGCAGAGCCTGACGAGTCGCGGGCTGACGTGGCCGTACCAGTTGCGGCCGACGTAGGGCGAGGTCCAGCGCAGTTTGCCGGTGGTTTTCTCGAAGGCGACCAGGCCCACGTTGCGGGTCTGGGCGGCGACAATCACCGTGTTCTTAAAAAGCGTGGGGGATTGTGTGAAGCCCCATGTGGGCACGCGCGTGCGGGCCAGCAGCGCATCACGGCCGGAGGGTGGCTCGGGGACGTCGACGGCCGGGTCTTTGAAATCGTCCACCATGTGCCGCGACCAGGCGATCTGGCGTGTGGCGCGATCGTAGCACCTGAAGTGTCCGAACGGGCCCATGGCGAAGATCAGATTCTCATCAACGGTAGGCACCTGCCGTGAACCGGGGTATTCCAGTTTTCCGGGGGCGTCGTTGGCGCAGGTCCAATCTTCGCGGCCGGTGTTCAGGTCGATACAGCGAAGAATGTCCTTGCCGTTGGGGGTTCGGTCGAGCAGGTACACCTTGCCATTGCGGATGGCGGCTCCGGCGAATCCCTCGCCCACGTCGATGGTCCAGAGGGTCTTGGGCCCGCCGTCGGGCCAGGCGCGCGCCAGGCCTGTTTCGGGCGAGACGCCGCCGCGGTCGGGCCCGCCGAATCCGGGCCAGTCGGCGGCGAACAACGACCAACCCGGCAGGAGCAGAAGGAGAAAGAGCAGGGACGGCATTGGAAATCGGCGCGGCATAAGGATGATATTGCGCAGACCGGGCCGACGTTGCTATGATGGGGGCATGCGATGGACTCTTGGCATTCTGTTTCTGACGGCCGGGCTGCTGGTTTCCTGCGAGCGGACGACTTTGAGTCCGACGACCTCGCCCACGGGCGTGGCCATCAACGCCTATTTCAGTCCGCGAGGCGGATGCACGGAGGCGATCGTGTCTGCGATCGGCGAAGCCAGTCGGACACTGGACATCCAGGCGTACTCGTTCACTTCAGCGCCCATTGCCCAGGCGGTCGCAGCGGCACAGGCGCGTGGAGTAAAGGTTCGCGCGGTGCTGGACAAGTCGCAGCGCACGGAGCGATATTCCTCGGCGACTTTTCTGAAAAATCACCAGGTGCCCGTGTACATCGACGACCGCCACGCCATCGCCCACAACAAAATCATGATCATCGACGGTCAGACGCTCATCACCGGTTCCTTCAACTTCAGCAAGGCCGCGGAGGAGAGCAACGCCGAGAACCTGCTGATTATCCGCGGCCATCCCGATCTGCTGCGGCAGTACATGGAGAACTTCGAAAGGCACCTGGAGCATTCGGTCCTCTACCAACCGTGACGGGGAGGAGTTGCTTTCCGATTCGGCGGAGATTAGTGGAAGCACCGTAGGCAGGGCCTGGGGAAACGTGCGACCCGCCACAACCGGGCGAGCGCGTGACGAGAAAGAAGGCGAGGGCTCTTTTTTGGAGCCTGCAACTTTGGGCCTTCCGTCGGTTTCTTCTTTCAGATAGCCTCATGGCGCGATGGCCGACCAGACGATCGAGTTATTCGAGGCAGCCGTCCGCCTCCATTCGAGGCGATTGCTGGCCATTGCCCGCGGCATAGTCGGTTCGCAGGCGGCGGCCGAGGATGTTTTGCAGCAGGCGATACTCAATCTTTTTGAGCATCGCGCGCGGTATGACTGGACGGAGCCGATCGGCTTGCTGCGGCGGACGGTTGTGAACGAGGCATTGCGCACGCTGCGGACGCCGCGGATGGGCCTGGTGGCCGATGACCACCCCGGCCGGGGCGAAACGCCCGTGGGCGGGATTGTGGATCGTGAGACGGTGCGCGTGGTGCAGGATGCGATTGCGGAGTTGCCGGAGCATTTCCGGGCGGCGCTGGTGTTGTGCGAATATGAGAATATGCCTTATGTGGAGATTGCCCGCATCCTGGATGCGAGCGTGCCGCAGATCAAGACCTGGCTGCATCGCGGACGACGGCAGCTTGGCGAGAGGCTGAAGGGATTCATGGAATCCAAACCCAAGGGCGAGCGGCTGAAGGAAAAGAGGCTGGCCCGCGAGAGACAGAACGACCAAGAGGAAACGCCGTGACTGAAAACGAACTGGACAATCTTGAGGCCTGGCTTGATGGTGAGCTCGGGCCGACTGAATCGGTGGAGTTGCAGAAGCGCCTGGCCACCGATCCCGGACTGTCGGGGGCGCTGTCGGACCTGCGACAAGAGCGTGAGCTTCGAGGGGCTTTTTTCGCGGCCATCGAACCGGATGAATCGCGGAATCGGGATTTCCTGAACCGCTGCGAGGGCGTTATCGCCCGTCGCCGCCGATGGGAGTTGTACCGAGGATTCGCCCGGACGGCCGGCGCGATCGCGGCGTGCGTGCTTGTGGGTTTCGGGATTGGGCGAGTGGGTCGGGATGGTGCGTCCCGGTCTGGCGGTGCGTTGTCGCCGTCGCCCGTGTACCAGGTGAACATCTCCGACGAGGCCGGTCGGTTCATTGGCGTTCAGCGTTTCGATTCGCCGGAGCAGGCCCGTGAGTTCTCGGAAGACCTTTATCGTTGGCAGGAACAGCAGGAACAGATTCGAAGCGGCTACATTGTGGTGCGTTCGAGGGACTTCTGATCTGACCAGCGCCTGATCGTCATGCGTCGATCGACGACCCTCAACTTCCTGTGTTGGTGGTGGGCCACGCTGCTGATCGCGGCGGCGGTGGTTCGGGCGGAGTATCCGTTGCTCGAACAACTCAGCCAGCAGACCCAGTCGCTGTACAACGACGTGCAGGGCGGGATCGCGCGCGTGCAGTTGCCGGCGCCGCTCTGGGCGCGCGAAGCCTCGGCCAGGACCGACCCTCTGAAGAAATGGGACAATGTGGTCGAGCCGCAGGTTCGCCAGGCGCTGGAGGCCCGGCGCGAGGCGGCCCTGAAGGGCGAGGTCGCGTCGCGTCTGAGCATTCGTATCGGGACTCCCGCCACGCAGCCGGCGACGCGCCTGGCCGCCGGCAACGTGCAGGGAATGTGGGTTTCGCGGCAGACCGAAGGCGGCGAATTTGTTCTCGAATCTCGAGGGGAGCGGCCCGGATCTCTGGTCATCAACGCCAGCGGGCAGTCAAGTCCGGGTGCGCCGCTTCGGCTGAGAGTACCACCGCAGGGAACATTCGCGCCGAACAACATCGGGCTGCTCCTGGACGCGGCGGGCCATGTTCTGGTGCCGGTGTACATTGAGCGACAGGCCATCGGCCAGGCGCCGGTGCGCATGATGATCGGCAATGTGGAAACCACGGCGACTTTCGTCGGTTCCGATGAGAAGACGCAGGTGACCATTCTCAAGATGGAGAAGCCTATAGGGCGGCCCGTGAAGCTGACGGGCGTTCGCCCGGCCGACGGCTCACTGGTGATGCTGCTCAACCCTGCCGGCAGCGCCGGCAAGTTGGCGCTCTGGACCGGCGGGGAGCGTGAATATGGAGTGGTGGTGGCCCTGGACGGAACGATATCCGGCATTGTTCGCTACGGTCAGTTTCTTGCCGGCACCGCGGCCCGCCCTGTGATCGACCAACTGATCCGGCTCGGTCACGTTCAAAGGGCGATCCTCGGCGTTCGCCTTACGGAGATTCGCCCAGACGACCCTGCGCGTCGGCAACTTCCCCAACTGGCCGAGCGGCCCGCGCTGCTGGTGGAAGCGGTCACGCCCGGATCGCTGGCGGAACAAGCGGGTTTGCAGCGCGGCGATTTCATCCTGGAGATGGGGGGCGAAGCGGTTGGGGATCTGACGACATGGGCCGCACTGTCGGCGCGAGGAGGGCGCACCACGCTCGCCATTCTTCGTGGTGAACAATCGCTGAGTCTGCCGATTGATCTGGCCGCCCCGGTCCAGCAGCGCGGCGCTCCGTGAAGTTGCAGTTGGGTTGGCCGGCCGGTATCGGAAGCATTGGCGAGGGACGCGATTGGGCAATATATTCGGTGTCATGCCATCGGCCCCTCGATATCTCCGCCCATACCGCCGTGCCTGCCGCGAGCACGGAGACGGATTCCGCTCGCTGCTCTGGGCAAGCCCGCAGTCGCAGGCCGCTCGATTCCGTGCTTTTACGCGGCATTGCAGCTTCGATGGCCTGAACGTCCTGGACGTCGGGTGCGGGCGTGCCGATCTTCTTGATTTTCTTGCCGCCAACCAGATTCATCCGGCCCACTACACGGGCATCGAAGCGGTGGAGGAACTGGCCAACGCCGCCCGTCTGAAGGCACGGCCGAATGCCGTCATAGTCTGCGACGATTTCGTTGCCCACCCCGCTCGCATGCTCGTTGGAGCGGACATCGTCGTGTTTTGCGGTTCACTGAACACGCTGAGCGAAAAGCAGTTCTATGAATCCCTGACGGTGGCGTATGAGGCGGCCACGCGAACGCTGGCCGGCCCTCGCCCAC
>CAYSSA010000003.1:23931-24808 GCA_964433485.1 uncultured Tepidisphaeraceae bacterium
TCAACTTTCTCTGCTCGACGCAACTGGCCGGCGCGGACTGGCTGACATGGCACGCCCGCGATAAAGTGCTCGACTTTGCCGGCCGACTCTGCCCGTCCGTTGTCATGGACGACAGCTACATAGACGGCGACTGTACGGTTGTAATGAGGAAGCATGAACGGACTGTTTGACACCCACTGCCGTATCGTGCCGGGAATCGACGATGGCTGTCAGAGCCTTGTCGAATCCATTGAATGCGCCAGACGGCTGGTTGAGGCCGGATACAGCCGAGCTTTCTGCACGCCGCACATCTGGCCGAACCTGGCACATTTCAATCGACCGGGAGACATCGCCGGACACGTTCGCCGTCTGCAGGAGGAATTGGACCGAGCGGGAGTCTCGCTGAAGCTGTTTCCCGGCGGTGAGCTGAACATGCGCCCTGACTGGCTGGAAACGCCCCAGGAACAAATTGTCAGCTACAACCTGGCTCAACGATTCTGCCTGTTCGATCTTTGGGTTGATCAGGTTCCCCCGTTCTTTGAACCGTGTGTGCGACGCCTCCAGCAGCATGGGCTGACTGTGATTCTTGCCCATCCCGAGCGGATGCGAGTCACGCAGACGAATCCGGCCGTCATGGACTGGTTTGCCAACCTGGGGCTGTTGTTCCAGGGCAACCTCCAATGTTTTGGCGACGACGAGTCGGCCCGGACACGGCAACTGGCCGAACGGTTTCTTGCCGAAGGCCGGTATTTCATACTGGGCTCGGACACGCACAGTCCGGGTGGCCTTGAGTTGCGTCTGCGCGGCTTGGCACGTGTCCGGGAACTAGCGACAGAGGGCACAGTGCGCCGGCTCATGATTGAGAACCCCGCATCACTCGTCGAAGGCGGCCCATCAT
>CAYSSA010000003.1:24839-27169 GCA_964433485.1 uncultured Tepidisphaeraceae bacterium
GATTTCCGCATGAAACGACAAGGGCGACCGGGTTCTTCCGATGATCGCGGAGTCTGTATGCGAATCCGAACGGAATCCGACATGCGATGGCTGGCTCCCGCGGCCGCGTTGGTGCTGGGCAGCTATTTCTGTGTAACCTTGACACCCGCAGCGCCGCCCCGGATACTTTTGGCCCGCGTAAGCCCGACAGCGGCGGAGTCACATTGAAACGACCCACGGCTACAGTTTCGCTTGGAATACTGCTGCTCCTTGGCGGTTGCCCGGATGCCACGCCGGATACCGGCCCGTCCGGCAGTCTGGCCAATGCCGGTTCGGCCACCTGGGATGAATCGGGCGGCAGCAAGAGACCGGCGGACAGTGGCAGTCGTGTGTCCATGGAGCCTGGAAGAACGGTTGCGGTACTGAACGGAGCGGCGATCACCATGGAACAACTTCAGCGTCCGATGCTGGAGGCCCATGGGATCACGTTTCTGTTGCTGCTGGCGCGTAACGAGTGCTACCGGCAGAAGCTGCGCGAAGCGGGACTGACTATTTCCCCAGAGGATATTGTCGGCGAGCGTCAGCGGATGCTGGACCAGGTGTTCCAGGAGTCCGTGCCGTTGGACAACTTCCCCGGCACCGACCAGGAGAAGCGTGCGGCTCGTCTGAAGGAGATGGAGCGTCTCCTGCCGCAGGTGCTTTCGGCCAAACGAGTCAGTATGGCGGAATTTGGTCTTGCGGCCGAGGGCGGCGCGATGCTCTGGAAACTGGCCGAGTCGCAGATCAGGAAGCAGATTACCGAGGATGCGCTGCAGCAGGTGTTCCGCATCAAATACGGGGAGAAGATTCGCGTGCGGCATATTCAGGTCGGCAACCTGCGCGAAGCGACGGAGGTTCAGCGGCGGCTGGCCGGCGGAGAGTCCTTTGAGAAAGTAGCGGCGGCCATGAGTCAGGACCAGGCCAGCCGCGAGTACGGTGGCGAGTTGCGGCCCTTCACGCGGGCCGAGCCGACACTTTCGCAGGCGTTCAAGGATGCGGCGTTTGCCTTGAAGGAAGGGGAGATTTCCGGGCCGGTCAACGCGGGCGAAGCCTACCATTTGATCAAGCTGGAAGCGCGCATCGCGCCACAGGTCGTCAAGTACGAGGATCACAAGGAGTCCATTCGCGAGGAGCTGACCAACCTCATGACCTCCATGCGCCTGCAACAACTTCGCCAGGCTTTCGACGCCGACGTGCGCTCTTCGCTGCGGATCGAAGATCCCATCCTGCGGATGCGCTACCAGCAGATGCTCGAACAGGCGGGGGGTTCCGGTCAGGATCCCGGATCGGTCAGGCAGAAGATCGGCAGCGACAACCAGCCCGCCGGCGGCATTACCATCACCCCTGGGTCCGAGGTGGCCCGGCCGCCGGCTACAAGGCCCGGTAACTGACCGGGCGGCCACTACAACGGTTGTATCTTACTCCAATTACCCTGACATGCCGCATGATTCGCCGAAATCCGGGTTATTCGCCTGTGATGAGCGTGAACCATGTGGTCTAATAAGACCGGAACCTGACCTATGAACGACAGCAAATTCAAGATTGAGACTTCTTCCCGAATCCAGCGTCTTCCGCCCTACCTGTTCGGGCGGATCAACAAGATGAAGTATGAGAAGCGCGTGGCGGGCATCGACATCATCGACCTGGGCATGGGCAACCCGACGGACCCGACGCCGGCATCGGTGGTGGCGAAGCTCTCCGAAGCCGCCCGCGACCCGCGCAATCACCGCTATTCCGTATCCAACGGGATCGCGGCCCTGAGGCGCGAAGTAGCCAAGAAATACAAGCACCGTTACGGGGTGGACCTTGACCCGGAAACCGAGGTCATTGCCACCATCGGCTCAAAGGAAGGCTTCAGCCACCTGTGCCTGGCGCTGCTTGGGCCGGGCGACACGGCGGTTGTGCCCGACCCGGCGTTCCCGATCCATCTCTACGCCGTGGCCATGGCAGGCGCGAACGTCATCCGCGTGCCGCTGGGAAATGACGCGGCGTTCCTGGAGAAGATCGAACGGCTGATCGAGGGCCTGTATCCCAAGCCCAAGCTGCTGCTGAACTATCCGCACAATCCTACGGCTGTGACCATAGAGCCGGGATTCTGGGAGCAGGCGATCGCGCTGTGCCGGCGGCACAACGTCATGCTGATCTCCGATTTCGCCTATGGCGAAATCTGTTTCGACGGGTACAAGGCCCCCAGCCTATTGGCCGCCCCTGGAGCCAAGGATCTGGGCGTGGAATTCACGACCATGTCCAAGAGCTACAACATGGCCGGCTGGCGCTGCGGTTTCTGCTGCGGAAACGCCGAGATGGTCAAG
>CAYSSA010000003.1:27194-42469 GCA_964433485.1 uncultured Tepidisphaeraceae bacterium
TACGACTACGGCATCTTCGCGCCGATCCAGATCGCCAGCATCATCGCCATGCGCGAGCACACGGAAACCCCGGAGGAGCAGTCGAAGATATATCAGAAGCGGCGCGACGTTGTCTGCCGCGGGCTGGACAAGCTCGGCTGGACCTACGAAAAGCCTCGGGCGTCGATGTTCGTCTGGGCAAAAGTCAGCCCCGAGCACCTCAAGGGCGAAGGCACCATCGACTTCTGCCTGAGAATGATGGACGACGCCGAGGTTTCGTTGTCGCCCGGCCGGGCATTCGGCGAGAATGGCGAGTGCTGGGTTCGTATCGCGGTGGTGGAGAACGAGCAGCGACTGAAGCAGGCCATGAGCAATCTGCAACGGGCACTGTTGCCCAAGGCGGCCAAGAAACGCCCGAAGGCCGCGGCTGCGAACAAATAGCGATGGCCGCCACCATGCAGCCCCGGCTGGGCATTCGGTCGTCGCTGGATCGTCGGATCGTCGTTTGAATGCCGAGTCGGCTCCCCAAACAGCGCGATCGCCTACTCCGGCCCAGGTTCGATTGCCGGCAGGTTGCCATCGAGGTATTCCTGCAGGAAGCCCGCGGCCGCGATTGCATCGCGTTGCTGCTTCTTGCGTTGGCGCGTGAGTTTCTCGCCTCCTCGCCTGCGATCGGCGAGATGCTGTTCGGCCTGAAAGCTACTCAGCCGCTCATCAACGAACACGAGGCAGACCCCAGCAGCCGACTGGATCAGCCGGCCGAACGCCGCCGCCTTTCGTGCGGTGGGACCAATGGACCCGTCCATGTTCAGGGGCAATCCGATGACCAGCCTTTGCACCTCTTCACGACGAATGAGCTGGATGATGGTTGGGACCGCGTGGGCGGGCGAGCGCACCTGCAAGACCTCGAGCGGGGTTGCAAAGCGGCCACCGGCATCGCTGAGAGACAGACCGACGCGCCTTTCACCGTAATCGACAGCCAGGGTTCGCATTACTGGAATCGGGCCCCGTGCTTTTCCTGGGTCCGCAGAACCAGATCCTTGACGCGCTGGGCATCGCGTCGCGGACAGAACATCGTGACATCCGGCGTGTGGACGATGATCATGTCCGACACTCCGATCGTCGCCACAAGATGTTCCGGATCGTGGCTGACGATGATGTTGTTATCGCTGTCCACGATGCAACTTACGCGACAGTCCATGGCGTTGTTCTGGCCATCCGGGCCGATGACGTCGGCGAGTGCGGGCCACGAGCCGACGTCCATCCAGTTCACGGGCATCTCCACCGTAAGCACGACCGCCTTACCCTTCTTCTGGGAGGCAGGTTCCATGACGGCGAAATCGATGCTGATCTTCTGCAAAGTTGGATAGACTTCGGCGAGCACGTCCTGCTGCCGAGGCGTGTCCCAGGCGTCGGCAATCTGCATCAGACCCTTATGTGACGCCGGCAGATGCAGGGACAGTTCCTTGAGGACCGTGTTGGCCCGCCAGACAAACATGCCGGAGTTCCAGTAATATCGCCCGCACTCGACGTATCGGTCGGCGGTGGCCTTGTCGGGCTTTTCCTTGAAACCCAGAACGCTGTAAGCGCCTGTGCGCTTGGAGGCGATCGGCAATGCGTCACCACGATGGATATAGCCCAGTCCGGTGTGACCCTCGGTCGGCACGATGCCAAAGGTCACCAGCGAATTCGGAAAATCTGCAACGACATCAAACGCCAGGCGCACTGAATCCTGAAAGCGATCCACAGGCTCAATGACGTGGTCCGCCGTGACAACGGCCATAACGGCACTCGGATCCTTGCGGGCAAGGACAGCCGCAGACAAACCCACCGCATTGGCGGTATCGCGTCCTTCCGGCTCACCCAGGATATTACCTTTGGGCAACTCGGGCAGGTTGTCGTAGATTACCTGGGCGTAATCCTGCTTGGTGCAGACATAAATGCGCTCGGGCGGCAGGATTCCCCTAAGTCGTTCGTAGGAAAGCTGGAGAAGGCTGCGACCCTTGACCAGCGGTAATATCTGTTTCGGCCTGCCAAGTCGGGACAACGGCCAAAGCCGAGTCCCGGATCCTCCCGCCAGAATAACACCGTACTGCATATTCGTGCTCTTCCTGTGTGCCTTATATCACCTCGCCGCACTAACCTTACTGTTAGCGGCCGAGTCGAAGGATTATACCATGAGTCCGGTCTACAATCAGCGCATGAATCTGTCTTGCAATATCGATTCCCGTGGCCGGAGAATTCGGCTGGCGATCGGCGTTGTCCTGACGCTGGCAGGAGCAAGCGTGCTTTTGTTGCTGGCTCCGGCCTCGGGCACTTGGTGCTGGATTGTCGGTGCGTGCATCCTGATATCCGGGCTTTTCGGTCTGTTTGAGGCTCGATACTCCTGGTGTGCCCTGCGGGCCATGGGTTTCAAAACGCAATGGTGAAACTCATTTTGCCAGATCAGGATCGATGATCTGCAAATCGGGCATCCATTGCTTCATGACCCCCCAGTAACAACCCTCAATGACTGGAAGCGGCATCAGTTTCCGCTGCTCCTGCGCCATTGTGCCGTCGATGGCCTTGCCGTCCACATTCCAACCCGATTTGCTTTCGTCATCCACCATGAACACACTGGGGCGGATGCGCGGAGAGGGATTGGCGCGCAGATGCAGGTCGAGGTCTTCGATCCGCCGTGCGAACGCCACCGGATGTTTCGTTCGCGGATCGCGGAACATGACAACCAGTGCATCGGGCGAACCAATGTTGATCGGCCGCTCGCTGATTTTTTCCGAGATCACCGCCACGGGACGCGTCGTGGCGATTAGAGTAATACGCGTCTCCGGCGATGCCACCGACGCGAAGATGGATTGCGGCGGCATTGGGAAAGTTGGCGCCAGTGGCGCATGCTTCATTCCAGGCTGGAAATTAGGCGGCGGTTGCATCACCTGCGTTCCGGGATGCCGCGCTCGCCACTCCTTCCAGGTCAGCTTGGCGATCTCTAAAGTCGGGCCAAAACCGGTGGGCTTGTCGCCACCGATGGTCAGTCCGCTGATGCCATTGATGAACTGGTTATACTTGCTGTTGTAGGCAATGACCGCATTGGCCGGCATGGACACCAGCGACAAGTCGCGAGGTTGCACCTCCTGTGACATCAGACGAGCGGTGGCATGATTGGCAAAGGGGTTCCAGATCAGCAACATTCGCTTGTCGTGTTCGGTGTGGATAAGCAACGGCGTGGTGTAGATGTAGCCGAACGGATAGGCGAATGGCTTGCCGGCGAGTACTGCTCCAAGCACCCAGTCGTCGTCCTTCAGGCCAGTCGCCTGGTCCGCGGCGACGAACTTGGGCTCGCTGTAAACCATGAAGCCGCGCAGCGGGTTCTTGTAAAGATACACGGAGATGATCGCCAGTACCGGAGCCAGGCCGATCAGCCACCAGGCACGACGCTTCCCGCTGACAATCAGGGCCAGCAGAGCCAGGCAGGCCACAACCGATAAACCCACAAGCGGCCATTGGAAATGCCGGATGAAGGTGATCAGCTCCAATCCAAAAGAATATTGGCCCCAGTGAGGCGACATGCCATAGGCGACAGCGCCGGCCGCCAGAATGGCCACGACAATCAGGAAGATGGGTAATATCACGCGTGTAAACATACCCGCAAGCTTATTATGAATCGAGAGCGGGCTTGATGACTGTGCTGAAGACGACCACTCGCACACGGTGAACCCCAAGCGTCGGCGAACAGGGGTGAAGGAATTCGGCATTGCGTCGACGGGGACTTTCCCGATAATCAGAACGCAGTGCCTGGGCGAGGACACCCGGGCGGAAAACCCCATTGAGAGAGGAACGACGCATGAAGCGCGCAAAGATCTCCATCATCGGTGCCGGCAATGTCGGGGCCAGCGCGGCCGTTTGGGCTGCCAGCAAGGAACTGGGCAATATCGTGCTTGTGGATGTACCCCAGGTGGACGGAATGCCCCAGGGCAAGTCGCTTGACTTGTATCAGGCTTCGCCCGTTGAAGGATTTGACGCCGCAATAACGGGATCGACCTCGTATGAGGCCACCGCCGACAGCGATGTGGTGATCATCACGGCGGGTGTGGCGCGCAAACCCGGCATGAGCCGCGACGACCTGTTGAACATCAACACCGGTATTGTGAAGGCGGTGGCAGAGAACGTCGCCCGGCACTCGCCCAACGCCATCCTCATCGTGGTTTCCAATCCGCTGGACGCCATGGTCTATGTTGCGTGGAAGGCGTCGGGTTTCCCGACGCACCGCGTCATCGGACAGGCAGGCGTGCTGGACACAGCCCGCTATCGGGCGTTCCTGGCGGCCGAGATCGGGTGTTCGGTCGAGGACGTGCAGGCGCTGCTGCTCGGTGGACACGGCGACGACATGGTTCCGCTGGCGCGATACACCTTCGCCGGCGCTATTCCCATCCAGCAGCTTGTCGCGCCGGATCGTCTGGCGGCTATCATTGACCGCACTCGCAAGGGAGGCGCGGAGATCGTCGGATTGCTCAAGACCGGCAGCGCCTACTATGCGCCGAGTTCGGCCACGGTTCAGATGGCCGAGGCCATCATTCGCGACAAGAAGCGCATCCTGCCCTGCGCGGTCTACTGCGACAAGGAATATGGCGTGGGCGGCTACTTCGTTGTCGTGCCATGCGTGTTGGGCACCAAGGGCGTGGAGCGGGTCATTGAAGTCGAACTGGACGAAAACGAGAAGAAGATGTTCCAGACGTCGGTGGACCATGTGAAGGAGCTGGTGAAGCTCGTGAAGCTGTGATTGCTCACAGAGTCGCGGATCGACATTCCCGCCGGCGTTGGTCACGGCTTTCCGAGGCGGATCGGCCATTTGGCGGCCGGCGTGCCTCCGTCGGAGACTGTTTGTGTTGTATTGCGTGAAGGATGAGCAATCATGACCCGTCGGCACTTCCTACAGTCCACCGCACTGACCACATCGTTGTCCGCCCTCGCGTCGCAGCTTGGCGCTCAGGACAAGCCCGCCGTCAAGATCGAGCGAGCCGAGGTCTTTCCGGCGATTTACCCCATGGTCGGGTATTTCAAGTTCTTCACGGGCGCGCACAATTCGGCCGGCCGACCCGCCGTGTTTCTCAAACTTACGGCTTCCGACGGCACGGTCGCCTGGGGACAGGCGGTTCCCATCTCCAAATGGTCGTACGAGACGCTGGAGACGTCGTATATCGCACTGCGAGACTACTTCGTCCCCGCGATTATCGGTAAGGATCCCCACGACCTGCCGGGCATTCACGCGGCGATGGATTACGAGGTGGCGCCGTCATTTTCAACGGGTATGCCCATCACCCGAGCGGCCGTGGACATCGCGATCTGGGATCTGCTTGGCCGGATACACAAGAAGAACATCGCCGCGTTGTGGAACCTCAATTCCGTGAGCCACCTCACCCTGTCATGGACGCTGAACCCGCGCAAACTCGATGAGGTCGAGGGACTCATCGAGGCAGGCCGCAAGCGCGGGTACAGGCATTTCAACATCAAGGTCGCTCCTGATCCGGCAGTTGACATCGAGCTGACGAAACTCGTCCGCAGGCTTGCACCCGATACATTTCTCTGGGCCGACGGCAACACCGGATACGACCCGGCCATCGCGCTGCAGGCGGCTCCGAAGCTCCGCGATGCCGGCGCGGACGTTCTGGAATCGCCGATCAAACCGCATTGCATCTCCGGTTATCAGCAGCTCGTCAAACAGAACGCCCTGCCGATTCTGATGGACGAAGGCCTGGTCAGTCCGGTCGAACTCGAGGAGTTCATCAAGCTCAAGATGCTCCACGGCATCGCCGGCAAGCCCAGCCGTTGCGGCGGCTTGACGTCCAACAAAAAGCAGATCGAACTGTGCCTCGAGAACAAGCTCATGTGGCTGGGTTCCGGATTGACCGATCCCGATGTCTCCCTCGCCGCGACACTGATACTGTACGGCGCGTTCGGACAGAGCAGACCGTGCGCCCTCAACGGCCCGCAGTTTCTCGCCGCCGATGTGCTCAAGACGCCGATCAAGATCGCCGACGGCCGCATTGAAGTGCCGACCGGCCCCGGTCTGGGCGTCGAGGTGGACGAGGGCAAAGTGAAATCCCTGCGACCCAGGGAACTCTGAGCCTTCGTGCCGGCGGACAATAATCGTCATGCTTTGGTCAGGGATGGGCATGGGCATTTCCGACAATCAGCCAATACTGTGTGCCTGTCAGCGATACCAGACAGGAGAACCTCATGCGGAACATGGCAAAATGTTGTGCGGCGATGGCGGCGACGGTAATTGGATGGAGTGTGACCGCCGGGGCTCAACAAGCGGATCCCTATCCGGTTGCGCCGGGCCCGTTTCAAGGCACCATGGAATCGCTCAAGGCACATAAGTGCCCGGAATGGTTTCGTGACGCCAAGTTCGGAATCTGGGCGCACTGGGGTCCGCAGGCCGTGCCCATGAACGGCGACTGGTATGCCCGCGGCATGTATGAGCCGGGAAACAAGCACTACAATTATCATTTGGCCAATTACGGCCACCCTTCGGTCTTTGGCTACAAGGACATCATTCCGCTGTGGAAGGCGGAGAAATTCGATCCCGAGCGGTTGATGTCGCTCTACAAGAAGGCCGGTGCGAAATACTTTGTGAGCATGGCATCCCACCACGACAATTTTTCGCTCTGGGATGACAAGTTTCACAAGTGGAACGCCGTGAACATGGGGCCCAAGCAGGACATTGTGGCGGCATGGCAGAAGGCGGCCAAGAAGGAGGGACTGCGCTTTGGCGTCAGCGAGCACCTGGGGGCCAGCTTCACCTGGTTCCAGAGCTCCCATCGCTCGGACAAGACAGGCGACAAAGCCGGCGTGCCCTACGACGGCGCGGACCCGAAATACCAGGACCTGTATCACAAACCGGCCGACCCGGACGACAAGGGCTGGTACAGCAAGAATCCGGAGTGGCATCAACAGTGGTATCGGCGCATCAATGGCCTGGTGGCCAATTACAACCTTGATCTGCTCTACACCGATGGTGGCATTCCCTTCAACAACGAGGTTGGCCTGAAGATGGTGGCCAACCTCTACAACACCAGCATCAAGAACCATGACGGCAAACTGGAGACGGTCTATACATGCAAGCAGAAGTCCGAGGGGCGATGGATTGAGGATCTGGAACGCGGCGTGATGCCGAAGATCAACCCCGATCCATGGCAAACCGACACATCCATCGGCGATTGGTACTATAACCGCAACTGGAAGTTCCGCCCGGTGAGCTGGACGATTCACATGCTCTGCGACATCGTCGCCAAGAACGGCAATCTGCTCCTGAATGTCGTGCAGCGGCCGGACGGGTCGCTGGATGAGCAGGTGGAGAAGGATTTGGCGGCCATGGCCGACTGGATCAGCGTCAATGGCGAAGCGATCTATGCGACCCGGCCTTGGAAGGTTTATGGCGAAGGCGCAGTCAAGTTCAAAGGGGGCCACTTCAAGGAAGACTTTAACTACAGCGCGAAGGATATCCGCTACACCACGAAAGGCGATCATCTGTACGCAATCCTGCTTGGATGGCCGCAGGACGGAAAGGCGGTGATCCGCACGCTGGGCACAAAAGACGGCAAGGCTTCCGGAGAAATCACCGGGATCACCATGCTGGGAGCCTCGGGATCGCTGCAATTTGCGCGAACCGACGAAGGGCTCGTCGTGACACTCCCCGCGAGCAGGCCGTGCGAGCACGCGTTCACGCTGAAGATCGCGGGCAAGAATCTCGAACCTATCGAACTGCCACCCACGGCAAACGTCATCAAGCAGGCCGGAAACGGCGTGTTGACGCTGAACGCGGCCGACGCCGAGCCAACCGGCAACGTCAAGGCCGAGACCAAAGGTGGCCAGGACAACCTCGGTTTCTGGGACAGTCCCGCAGACTACGTCGAATGGGCCGCCGAAGTGAGCACGGCAGGCGAGTTTGAGGTCACCGCTTCAATCGCCAGCACAGCGGCGTCGGAACTGGCCATCGACATCGCAGGCGCCAAACTCACAGCCAAGATTCCCGCCGGTACGACCTGGGACAATTTCAAGGTCATGACCCTCGGCAGGGTGAAAATCGAGAAGACCGGAAAGGTGAGCCTGGTGGCCAAGCCCGCGAGCAATCAGACGTGGAAACCAATCAATCTGCGCTGGATTAAACTGACCCCGTTGAAATAGCACGCCGCCGCAGCAGGAGCAACGCGGCGACGCTGAGCGAGGTCAGAGTTGCGGGCTCGGGCACGAATCCCTGTGGGGTCGTGTTGATGGTCATATAGTCGAGGTAGAAGCTGCCCAGGCCGGTGGGTGTTGATCCGCTGCCATCGCCCACCAGCATCGACTTGTCAGTGGATGCATACGCCGGGCCGGCATACAGGGTGGCTCCATCCAGCCTGTACAGAATCTCGCCGTTGCGAAGGAGAAAGCCATAGTTATGAAATTCGGTGGCATCCAGCGGGTGGTCAACGGACTGGAGTCCCGATGGTCCGGGGATCCAGTAACGGAGCTTGTTGTGGTAGAACTCCATGCTGCCGCCGTAAGAGCCATCGTTGAGGTACAGGCTCCATTCAACCGCACCGATCGACAGAGCCGCGCGAATGTCCACCGAATTTCCGATCAATGCCGGGCTCGGCACCCAGTTCGGCGAATAGATGCCGTTGTACGCCGGAATGTTCCCAATCCAGATGCCATTACCGGCCGCCGTCCTCATCGTAAGGACTTGCCCGTCGGTGCTCCAACTGGTTGCTGGATAGAACGCTACCGCCTGGAACTTCTCTCCCGAAGGCAATTGCAGGCCATACCACGACTGATTCGGCCGACCGGCAAACGCCGTTGGCAAGAAGCTCCCATCGTAAGTGAACTGGGCGGCCGACACCGAACCAACAGCCAGAACGCCCGCAACGATCCCTCCAACAGCTGCCACTCTCATCCGAGGCCTCCTGAAAATTGTATTGGTTATGCAATTTGGCAAGACTCTAGGCGGCAAAGAGATAGGAGTCAAAATGCTTCGGCATTTCCAAGGCCGAGGAAGTGGGTTGGGCGCTCGGGGATGTCAGGGAGCAACCGGGGCATCACGGCAACACTTTCAGCAGACAACTGGTATGATTTGACGATGTCGGGTGTCCCGACACGGTCTGAGATCCATAGTCCGCGGTCCGCCTCGGCGGGCGCAAGTCCGGAGTTCAACAATCTTTATGAGCCACATCACTAATCGCCACTTCAGTCGTCGCCGTTTACTGGGCACGTCGGCCGCCGCTGCCGCCGCCTTCTCCATCGTGCCGCGCCATGTTCTGGGGGGCGCGAAGGTTGTGCCTCCAAGCGAGAAGGTCAACATAGCCATCATCGGCGCAGGCGGGCAGGGCCGTCACAACATGAACGCGCTGTTCAATGAACCGGACGCCCAGATCACCGCGATCTGCGATGTGGCTGCGGAAACCAACCTCGAACCGTTTTATTACAAAGGCAAGGCCGGGCGCGATGTCGTCAGAGGCATGGCCGAGAAGCATTACGCCGAGAAGACTCCAAACTACAAGTGTGCCAGCTATGTTGATTTTCGCGAGTTGCTGGAGAAGGAGAAATCCGTGGACGCGGTGCTGTGCGCCACGCCCGACCACAACCACGGGATCGTTGCCGTTACGGCGATGCGGCTGGGCAAGCATGTCTACTGCGAGAAGCCGCTTGGCCACAACATCTGGGAGACTCGTCTGATGGCCAAGGTCGCCAAAGAGACCGGCGTGGCCACGCAGATGGGAAACCACGGGCATTCGGGCGAAGGCATCCGCCAGACCTGCGAGTGGATATGGGATGGGGCCATCGGCAAGGTCACTGAGGTTTTCGGCTGGAGCAGCGCGGGCGGCTGGTCCAAGGGACCGGGTCGCCCGAAGGAGACGCCTCCGGTCCCGGCGAATCTCAACTGGGATCTGTGGCTGGGCGTGCGGCAGGAGAGGCCGTATCACCCGGCGTACGCGCCCTACAACTGGCGCGGCTGGTGGGATTTCGGCACGGGTTGCTTCGGCGACATGGCCTGCCACAACATCGACCCGGCGGTGTGGGCGCTTAAGCTCGAACACGCCAGCACGGTGGAAGCGACCGGGCAGCCTGTGGATTCGGAAGTGGTTCCGCAGAAGGCCAAGTTCGTCTATGAGTTCCCGGCCCGCGGCGAATTGCCCCCGCTCAAGTTGACCTGGTTCAGCGGTGGAGAAATGCCGCCGGTTCCTCCGGGAATCGATCCAAAGGATTCCAAGCAGCGCCTCGGTGACGGAGGCAACGGCGTATTATTTATCGGAGAAAAAGGCTATATAACATGCGCTGGATGGGGTGGCATGCCGCGTCTGCTGCCGCTGGAGCGACACCGGGAGTATACGCGCCCCAAACCCACCCTGCGCCGAACCAAGGGCCACCACGCCGACTGGATTTCCGCCATCAAGGGCGGCGAACCGGCCAGTGGAGGCTTTGAGTACTCGGCAAAGCTGACCGAGATCATTCTTCTGGGCAATGTAGCCTTCCGCTTGCAGAAGAAGCTCGAATGGGATGGCCCGAACATGAAGGCCAAGAACGCGCCCGAGGCCGAAGCCCTCATCAAAGAGACTTACCGCAAGGGATGGGAGCTGGCGTGACTGGCGCGGGGCGGCCGGTGGACTGGTGATACGTCGCTTGCTTCGACCCGGCTCCTGAAACATGGCTGAATCCAACTGGGCGGACCTGCCGCGTGGCGGGTCCGCCCGTTCGTTGGTCGATGGAGCTACATACATCGTGGCATGAGGCCCCATGCGCTTACTCATGCTCAAGCGTGCCGCGCGTGACGCCGAGTTGATTCAGTACCCTGAGTTTGCGCCAGGTCGCTGTTCCGTCGTCCTCCCCGGCCAGCACGCGCCGGTAACGATCCAGCAGCGCAGACGCCTCCGCCGGGCTCTCCCGCAGGAGTTCAACGCGGAAATACCGAAGCCCGAGCGCTCGCATTCTCGGCACAAATTCGGCCGCCGACTGGGCTGTGGCGTTGAACACCGTATTGCGGCATCCGACGTCCGGGATCAGTGGATGAGGCCGACCCTCCCGATCACGCAGGTCCACGGTGTGCCGCTCGCACGGCCGGCCGCAATCGTGGAAATCTCTTCCCTGTGACAGCGTGTGGGCGAATACACAATGCTCCATATGGAACATCGGCATGTGTTGATGAATGACCACCTCGAAGAAACCGGGTATGTAATGCCGTACCATGGACTCCAGTTGCCGCCAGTTCAGATCGTACGAAGCCGTGACCCGTTCAAGCCCCACCTCGGCAAACAGCGCAGCGGTCAGATCATTCGCGATATTCAGTGAATAGTCCCCGTAAACCGGCATCTGAGGATACTGCTCGCGAAAGAAGGAAACGGCCGCAAGATTCCTGGCCAACACGCCGTCCGGGGCGGCATCGGCAATCTGTTTCAACAGCCCAGGCTCCTGCGGTTTGACGATTCGCAGTGTGGCCAGCGCCAGTTTCAGTCCGGCTGATCGCGCAAGCATGACCGCGTCGGCATGCCGACGTATGTCCTCGAAGTCGGCATACACCAGCGCCGGGCGCCAGTCGGCGCGGACCAGCATCTCAAGTTGCGGCATGGTGCGCACCAACACGCAGAGATCGGGAGGCTCGGTTGCCGATCCCGGCTTTGGATCCACTTCGGCAGCCAATGATCGGGCGGCGGAGCGCAGCGAACGCAGCGCTTCAGGTTCGACAACCCTCACGGAAGTGTTTCGCTGGCTCATCAGTCTCTCGACCGCCTGGCGGCGCAGATCGTTCAAAATGGACTTGGGAACCATGACGGCGTCGCCGTCGACCAAGACACGAACTTCGCGTAATTGATACGGCGTATCACCAAGGCGCGCCAGTTGCTCTCGCGCGGAATCCGGCGTCAAAGCATGTTTCCTGGCGGTAGAAACCGGCTCGGATGACACCGCCTCCGCCCGCCTGCCGTCGACATCAACCAGTTCCAACCGCCAGCGCTCGCCGGCGGTTGCTCGCACTGTGGCGCCCACCGGGGTGCGATGCACCACGTCGGTCCGCGAGAAGGACTGCTCCAGTTGCCTGCGCACAACCGGATCATCGGTTTTCCACACGATCGCACCTTCGGGAACCGCGGCGAGCTGAACAGCGCCCCTCGCAAACCGCAGTTCAATCCGCCCGTCTCCACGCGGGAGCACTGCGAACACTCGCCCCCCCTGCTCGTCCTGCTCGGGATGGCCTTCATCAAAGACCACGCCATCGCCCGGTTTGAGTGACGGCCGCGCGGAGCCGCAGGAGGATTGCTCCACCGCGACAAGCAGACCTGAAGCAGTGTGGCCGTGGACTTGGCCGACGCGGACGCCGCGCGACTTGGGAAAACGCGCATGGACGAGTTGCTGGTGGTTGGCGCCATCGAGAAAGCCGTGGGAAAAGCCCCGCGAGAAGCTCTGCATAAGAGCGTGCTGCTGTTGCCGGCTGACGCGAATGGGCTGGCGCGCCATGGCGGAATTGAGCGCCTGCCGATATGCCTGAGTGGCGGCCGCCACGTAGTGAGCACTCTTCAACCGTCCCTCGATCTTGAAGGCGCAAACACCGGCGTCAAGCAGCTTGTCCAGCAGGTCGAAGGCGGCCAGATCCTGTGGCGACAGGAGGTAATGCCGGTCGCCAAGGTCACGGGGCAAACCGTCCACAATCAGTTCATACGGCAAACGACACGCCTGGGCGCATTGGCCACGGTTGGCGGATCGACCGCCCAATGACTCGGACGTCAGACATTGGCCGGAATAGGCCACGCAAAGCGCGCCGTGGACAAAAGCCTCCAGAGGAACAGGCGTCTGGGCGGAGATGCGCGCGATCTCGGCCAGCGACAACTCCCTGGCGAGAATCACCCGCCCGATTCCCAACCGATGCACGAACTCAATCCCGCGAGGTTCGGTCAGTGTCATCTGTGTCGAGCCGTGGAGGGGCATGTCAGGTACAAGCCGGTGGATCAGCCGAGCCAATCCGAGATCCTGCACGATAATCGCATCAACGGCGGCATCGGCGGCGGCCCGAACCAGGTCAACGGTTTCAGGCAACTCATCCGAGAAAACGAGCGTGTTGAGTGCGAGAAACCCCCGGACATTGTGGTCATGCAGGAACCGCATGGTCTGGGGCAACTGCTCCAGGGTGAAATTATTGGCACGATGACGGGCGTTGAAATTTTCGAGGCCGAAATACACCGCGTCCGCGCCATTGGCCACGGCCGCGCGCATTGCCTCGAAATCACCGGCCGGGGCGAGTAATTCCGGGGTTGTCGGAAGATCCAGCGGCATTCGCAAATTGTAGGATGGACAGCCCGACCGGCAAACCATCCATCAGACACCACCGGACCGGGATTGGCGGTGAAATATCCTCGGATAATGAGCCAAGGGGGATCCGACGACTTATTCGGCGACATTATCGGTCGAGCGGGATCAAATACCATTTGGCGGTCCGCTTAAAGACGGGACACACACCGGCCGATTACTTCTTAGGTGCGGGAATCCATTTCCCCGCGCCATTTCTACCGGAGATTGCGCATGTCTTGCTGGGTTGTACCTGCCGTCGCCGCGGAACTGTGGGGATTAACGATCAATCAGATATTGGAGCGGGTGCGCGACGGGCATGTGCCCAGCCGGCTCGAGATGGGATTCCTCATGGTCGATATCGCTCCCGGCGTGAGCGCAGAAAACACCAGGCCGGCGCGGAATCAACGGCCGCCAACCTACGTCACACTGAATCCACAAAGCTCCGATGGCGCGACACCGGCATTGACGATGGCCGAGTCGGATTGCGCGGAGACTGACAGCTTCTGCATGGATTGGCGACAGAAGCGCATGGCGGCCTCGCTCATGAGGCGGCGGCCAGCGGCGTGAGTTTCCCTCCGCTCTGCCCGCGCGCAAGCGGATTTGGTGGCGCATCAGGGGCTGCGTGCGGCGGGCGGATCTTTACTCGTATATCCACTTACTCCCGCCGCATAAAGAAAATCCAGCAAAAGGCGAATTTGTTCCTCCGCACTGGCGCCGAATTCCCTGTGTGACCTGATTAAATCTTCCGGCAGGGCTTTCTCCGGCCGCAAGGGCACTCCGGCAGGATCCAGAGCCGCGCGGCCGGAGAAGAAGATCGACGGCATCGGTCCGGACGGATAGATCACTTGAGGCTCCTGTATCCAGCGACGAGCCCATTCAGGTCGAATGCGGCGATGGATGTTGCCCAGGTTCGGACCTTTTGGATTGGAATTGACGCCAACGGCACTCTCATCACCAACAACGTGGCACAACTGGCACTGCGCCAGGTGAAATAGCCGCTCCCCCCGGTTGAATCGTTCGGGAGGCGGCGCCGGACGGGCAGATGCCTCAAATGGATAGATGTTGCGAAAAGCGGCGGCGATGATATGAGCGTCGAAAACACTCATTGAGATCGGATCATCTGGTCGCAATGGTCCGGAATGGTCTTTGACGAAGACCGTGGCGGCGTCGGCATCGCGATTGGCCGCCGCGCTGAAATACTCCACCAGCAAAGTGCGCTCCGTGTCCGTCAGAGCAAACGATGGCATCCGGACAAACGGTAGCGGCCGAATGCGCCCCTGTGGTCCGGTGCCTCCACCTTCGACCTTGCCAAGGAACTCATGGAGCCAGCGATGCTGAACACGGGCGCCTTCGCCGCGGAGCGGCGGCGGTCCGCGTTGTTGCATATCCTCCCTGGGATATAACCCGATAGTCGCCCGCCAGTATTGCGAGATCGAGGGAGTGTTTCCGCCCAGGTCGTGACATCCGCCGCAATTGTAGGTCTCGATGATGCGCGTACCGCGCGCAATGGCCTGCGATGTCGGCGGATTGGCTTTCTGAACAAGGCCCTGACTGACCTGTGCCGCGCGGTTGGAGAGCACGAAGGTCGCCAGCGCGTCGATCTGGTCCGGCTTCAGGAAGAACTGCGGCATCCGCAGTTTGGCATAGGGCTGCCCGGGATTGCCCGGCTGCGGGTCCAGCCAGGTGCGACCTCTGTCGAAGATTCGTGGGCTCCGAAGCTTGGTGATCAACCAGCCCAGTCGCGATTCGAGTATCTCGCCGGAGCCGTGGAACTGTCCGAAATCAAGTCGTTCAACGCGAACCTGACCCCATTGCGACAGATCCGGACACGAAGCCGGTTCCGTGATCCCCGCAATCGCATGGCAGTTCGCACAACCGTAATGGTGCATGAGTCGCTGACCAAGGAACAACGTCTGTTTTTCGTCCCGCGACAAGTCCCTCAGACGTACGGCAATGCGATCCTCCGACCACCCACAGCCGCGCAGAAC
>CAYSSA010000003.1:42566-43568 GCA_964433485.1 uncultured Tepidisphaeraceae bacterium
ATGTTGTCTTTTCGGCATCCGGAGCGATCCGATCGGCGTGCCGAGGTTCTTCAAGCGAACTCGGCTTCTCGCGCTGGCTCGCCAGATAGCAGGCCAGATCCAGCGCCTGCTCCACTGTCAGCCGAAGGTCTGGCATCAAGGCGCCTGGCGAATGGCGTTGCGGCTCAAGCAGCCATTGAACAAGCCAGCGAATCGCGGCGGCATGTCCGGCTGGGCCGGCCCCCGCGAGTTTTTCGCCCACATTGCCCAATTCCGGTCCAAATAGCTGCAACATCGGACGCGGCGAGCCGTCGGGATAGGTTGGGGCAGCGCCGACCAATGGCGGTTGTGCGAAGCGATCCACCGCGTAGCGCTGTCTCCGCTCGTGGGACATCGCGGCAAGTGCCGCGGCGGCCGATGCCGGAGATGCGTATGTTCCGGATTTCACAAGGTCATTCGGAATCCAGCGAGATCCAAGTTCCCTCAGGTTGCTGTGGCATCCAAGACAACCAAGCCCCCCCTGTCTGTCGGGAACCGCTTCGGACGCCTGCAATCCGAGGAAGAGCATACGTCCGCGCTCGATGCGGTCGGCCTCATTTCCCACCGCTGGCAACGACATGGGCTTCAAAGCCGTGCTGGATGTCAATTCCAGATACGCGGCCATGGCACGGATCTCCTGATTGGTCCGGCGCAACTCCTCTGGCGAATTGTTGTTCTCCAGTCCAAACAGATGCGGCATACGCGTGGCCGGTCGGATTTCTCTTGGGGCCCGAATCCAGTCGTCGAGGAACGGCCGCGACAACTTGTCGGAAACATGCCGCAGATCAGGTCCAATGCGACGCGCGGCCTGTCCGGCCGACAGCGACTCAATCAGGTGGCAGTTGGAGCAGTGTCGCAAAAACAGGTCGCGCCCGGTTGCAAGTGTGGGAGCCTGGCCTCGAATGTCGCCAATGCCCGTATGGCATCGGGCACAATTTGACTCGGCAATCCGCCCTGGCCGCATGGGCGAAGCCCATTGCCGAT
>CAYSSA010000004.1:0-10468 GCA_964433485.1 uncultured Tepidisphaeraceae bacterium
GGGGCAGAGCACCAGGCAGCGGACGTGCCGCGGCGCCCCGTGTCCGGTCGCCGTTGCCGCCAGCCGCTGAAGTATCGGCAGCGCGAAAGCGGCCGTCTTGCCCGTGCCAGTCTGGGCGCAGCCCAGCACATCGCGTCCTTCCAGGACGTGCGGGATGGCCTGCTTCTGGATGGGCGTCGGCGTCCGATAGCCTTCGGCGGCGAGGGTCTTTTGAATAAGCTCGGAGAGCTTGAGGTTGGAGAAACTCATGAAACGGTCCTTCTGCTGATATCTGCGCTTGCGAACAGGCCGCGACGGATTGCCACGAAACACCAGTTGATGCGCCACAACTGGGCTGGTGATTCGATCAGGACAGGCCTCATAGAGGAGCTTCGTGAAGGATCAAGGCAGGCAGTTGTCAGATGGAATTATATGTGGATGCGCCTGGAAGTCCATATGTGGGTTCAAGACCGTTGTTGCAGCGGAGGCTGCGGGAAGTCATGCAGAGCGAAGCGTAGTATCTCCGCGCTTGGCCGCCGAGGACGATGATTCGCCACAGAGCGTGGTCCGTGACGAGAACGCGGAGGTTCCGCGCTTGGTCCGGAATGACCCCCAAGCGGCGAATGGGTGACATCACGGTCGTGGCCCCAATCGAGGTCGGCCCGCACGCCGTTCCAGACACCTGTCCCTCGGCCAGCGACAGCCCCTCTCGACCCAGGAATCAGGGGACTGGAACTGGTCTTCCACCACGTCGATAATCCGCTGACGACTTGGCCTCAAGTCAGCGTCCACGGCGCGCGCAGCGGCCGGTCGAGCATCCGGGCGGCCTGCTCGTCGCCAGGGATCTGTTCCTTTTCCGGATCCCACTTGATCGGCCTGCCGAGACGGATGCACATGTCGCCGAGGTGGCTGATGGTGTCGCAGTGGATTGCCGCGTCCAATGGACTGATTGTCGGCTTGCGGCTCTTGATGCAGTCGATGAAGTTGCGGCCCTGGCCTCTGGCGGCGTACAGCTTCTTCTCCGAGTCCTTCACCTCCAGGGTCTGCAGCTTCTTGTCGCTTGCATACAGACCGTTGCGATCCACGCTGATCCAGCCGTTGCTTCCGTGGAACGTCGTGCCGTGGTCGCGCCAGACCGGGCGATATGCCTTCACGACTGGTTCGGCCACTCGGCTGCCCATGTTCCGGATCTTCGCGCCGTTGGCGTAGGTGCTGGTCACATCCCACGACTCGACGGTGTCCCAGAGACTGCCCTGCGGCGGGACTTTGCCCGTGCCCTCGTAACTGACCGGCGTAGTGTGGTCCATTCCCAGGCCCCATTGGGCGATGTCCAGCGGATGCACTCCCCAGCCGGCAATGAAACCCAGCGCGTAGTCATAGATGTGATAGCCGCCATAACAGGTGCAGCGATCCGGGGTATGTGGCTTGAGCGGCGCCGGGCCGATCCACATTTCGTAATCCAGATCTTCCGGTACGGGAGTCTCCTCGGTCGATCCATAGGGCGGCTTCTTGTTGGCGCCGAACTGCGTGGACATATCCGGGCTCCAGGCGTCCACCAGCTTCACCTCGCCGATGTACCCGTTGACAACCAGTTCACAGGCCCGGCGAAACTGCGCCTGGTCGCCGCGCTGCTGCGTGCCATACTGAAACACGATGCCGTTCTTGCGGCAGAGTTCCCGCAGTTTGTACGACCAGGTCATCGCCACGCTCAGCGGCTTCTCGACGTACAAGTCCTTCTTCGCCTTCGCGGCATAGCACGCCAGCGGCACATGCCAGTGGTCTGCGGTGGCGATCACCACCGCATCGACATCCGAACGCGCCAGCACCTCGCGGAAATCGCCGTGGGCCTTGCACACCTCGGCCTTGTAATGATCGTTGAAGGCCCTGGCCACCGCCTCCCGGCGCGACTTGCGGCAGTCGCACGCCGCCACAATCCGCACATCCGGCTGCGGCAGGAATGAGTGCCGGCAGTTGTCCGTGCCGCGCCCCCCCGACCCGATCAACGCCAGGTTCACGCGGTTGCTCGGCGCATCCTGTCCAAACACGCCTGAGGGAACGATGGTCGGAAAGGCCAAAGCCATGCCCGCCATCGCCGATCCCCTGACGATCTCGCGCCGCGTTGGTCGGTCTGTTCGCATTGTGTGTCTCCTTGTGCGGGAAAGTCCTGTCGATCCCACATGAGTCATTACAGCCGTGGCAAGCCCACGTTGGGCGCTCGGCTCCGCGGGAAATCCGAAACTCGTCCGTGCGGCCCGACAAACGTCGCGTTCCCAGCGCTTATCGCCGTCCGCGCCCACGCTACAATCGGTCCCATGCGCCTCGCTCCACTGCGAATCGGTCCGCTGCAACTGGCCACCAACCTCGTGTTGGCGCCCATGGCCGGCTATTGCGATGTCTCTTTTCGCCTCATTGCCCGGCGCTGCGGCGGCGTGGGACTGGCCGTCACCGACCTGCTCAGCCCCGAGGGCATCATCCGCGAGAACTACCGCTCGATGCAACTTGCGGCCACATGTCCGGAGGATTCGCCGCTGGCTATGCAGCTCTACGGCGGCGACGCCGAATCGCTCCGTCGCGGCGCGCAGTGGGCCGAGAACCGCGGCGCCCACATCATCGACCTCAACATGGGTTGCCCGGTGGACAAGGTGACCAAACTCGACGGGGGCTCGGCGCTGCTGTGCAATCCCGACCGCACGCTCCGCATGGTCCAGCACATCATCGGCGCAATCAGGCACACCCCCCTCACCTGCAAGCTGCGACTCGGCTGGGACGACGCAAGCATTGTCGCCCCATACCTCGCCCGAAGACTCGAAGAAATCGGCGTGGCGGCCATCACCATCCATGGACGGACCACCGCCATGGGATTCTCCGGACAAGCCCGCCTCGACGGCATCGCCTCAGTCGTGGCGGCCGTCAGAAAGATCCCCGTCATTGGCAACGGCGACGTCCGAACGCCGCAGGATGCGCATCGCATGCTCGAACAGACAGGCTGTGCCGGCGTCATGATCGGCCGGGGCGCCCTGTCCCGTCCGTGGATCTTCCGCGACACCTGGAGCTATCTCACCACCGGGACCATTCCGCCCAAGCCGTCCGTCGAGGAAATCTGCCTGATGATGCGCCGGCACTTCGCCAACCTGCGACACTATCGCTCGGACTGGTCGGCCGTCTGCGATTTCCGCAAGCGTATCAGTTGGTATGCCAAGGAACTGCACCCGTGCCGCATGCTCAAGGACTCGATCCGCCAGATCAACACGCCCGAGGACTTCGAACGCGGCATCGAACAGTTCCTGGAGTGGAGAAGCCGGCACGATGCCCCGTCCGACGCCCGGACCGACTTGACCGCGGACACCCTGCCGAAGAACTGACGCGATCGGCGCCGGTCTCGCACCGGAGCACGCCGGGCGGTTCTCGCCTCAACGCCGGCCCGCGCATCGGGTAAGCTGTTGTGCGATGTTCTTCAACTTCTTCGTGGAAACGTTCGCCCTGGGTGTCAAGAACATCCGCCTGCACAAGCGGCGAAGCCTGCTGACCACCCTGGGCATTATTTTCGGAGTGGCGGCCATCAGCATCATGGTGGCCATCGGCGAGGGCACCAAGCAGGCCGCATTGGAGCAGTTGCGGCAGCTCGGTGCCCGGAACATCGTCATCCGCTCGGCCGTTCCGCCCGAGAGCACCGACTCGACGGGTCGCACAACCCGAGTGCTCGAGTACGGCCTCAAAAGACAGGACTTACGCAACATCAAATCCACCTTTCGCTTTGACGACCCCGACGACCCCGATATCTTCGTCGACCCCCGCGGCGAACCATCGCCGCTGTCGTACGTCGTGCCGATTCGCGACACACAGCAGCGAATCATCATCGGCGACCGGCGCATCAACGCCAGCCCCATCGGCACGGTCCCGCAGATCTTCGAGGTTCTCAGCCTGCCGCTGGAGCGAGGCCGCTATTTCAACATGGTGGATCTGCGTTCCCGGGAATGGGTTTGCGTGGTCGGCGCGGCGGCCGCCCAGCAGATGTTCCCCTACGAAGATCCCCTGGGCAAACGAATCCAGGTCGGCTCGCCGGAGGCGGGATATACATTTCTCGAAATTGTCGGCGTCCTGGAGAAAACGGGCCTGCGCCCGGGATCGGGCTTCATCAACCGCGACATCGACATGGATGTGTACATGCCCCTCACCGTGGCCCAGACCATCTTCTCGGACACCATCGTCCGCCGCCAGAGCGGCTCCTACGAGCGAAAGGTGATCGAGCTCACGGAAATCTGGCTCCAGGCGCGGTCGGTCGAACAGGTGGAATCGCTGGCGGCCATCGCGGCCAACACCATCGCCCAGAATCATGCGGCCATGAAAGACTATGAGGTGAAGGTTCCGATTGAGATTCTCCGAAACGCCGAGCAACTGAACCGCATGTTCAACTTCGTCATGGGCGGCATCGCCAGCCTGTCGCTGATCGTCGGCGGCATCGGCATTATGAACATCATGCTGGCCAGCGTCACCGAGCGCACCCGGGAAATCGGCATTCGCCGCGCCCTCGGCGCCAAGCAGCGGCACATCGTCCTGCAGTTTCTTGTGGAAACGACCGTGGTGTCCCTCGCCGGCGGAGTCATCGGCATCGGTCTCGGAGCGACGTTCGCCACCACGCTGCCCAGGGTGGTCCGGTTCTTCTCGTCACAGGACTACCCCACTCAGATTGCCGCGTGGTCGATCATCGGCTCGTTCTGGATCAGCGTAATGATCGGCATCGGGTTTGGACTTTACCCCGCGATCACGGCCGCCCGGATGAACCCCATCGAAGCCCTCCGACACGAGTAGGACCAGCAACGCTCCGGCCGGTCGTTTGCCTCTAATGCGACCGGGGCCGCCGCTTCCGCGACGGCCCCGGAAATCAGCCGTGTTCACCATCCAAACCGGCTCAGATGATGTTGTCCCAGCCCTTGCGGTTGACTCGCTTGACGAATTGGGCGGCCTCGGGGAGGTTGGTGGACTTCATGCCCGGTCCGTCCCAGTCCATGCGCTTGCCGACGCCCACGCGCATGGCAACGCAGCCGAGCAGGATGATCTCGGTCAGGTAGGCGGCAATGTCGAAATTCGAATACGCCGGCGTGCCGTCCTTCATCATGTTGAACCATTCCTGATTGTGGCCGGGCGAACGCGGGATGCTCTGCGGCACGGCCTTCACGGCCTCGTGGTTGTCGCCGCCTTTGAACTTCGGATCGTCGTTGAGCTTGAGGTAGAACTGCGAGCCGTAGTCGTCGGGCGAGAAGACCTGGCCCTTTTCTCCGATGATGAGGCAGCCGCTGCCGGGAAGCCGGCCCTTTTCGCTCTTGACCGCCAGAATGTCCTTGGTCAATTCGGGCTTGGGGCGGAACGTGTCCGGGGCGTCCGGATTGCCGTCATACCACCAGAACTTGAGCGGCGGAAGCCCTTCGCGCTCGGGGAACTCAAAGCGAATGCGCGAGGTCTTGGGGAAGGTCTCCGGGAACATCTGCGAGGTGGCCTCGCATTCCACCACGTTCGGATACCCGAGCTTGAGGGCGCGGAAGGGCATATTAACCGTGTGGCAGGCCATGTCACCCAGCGCGCCGGTGCCGAAGTCGTACCAGCCGCGCCAGTTGAAGCTGTGGTAAACGCCCTTCTTGAAAGGCCGGTGCGCCGCCGGGCCAAGCCACAGATCCCAGTCCAGATTCGCCGGCACCGGGTCTTCGCCGGCCGGCCGGGCGATGCCCTGCGGCCAGATCGGGCGATTGGACCAGACATGCAGTTCCAGCGGCTTTCCGATAATGCCGGACTGGATCACTTCGACCGCCCGGCGCAGACCGCTGCCGGCGCTGCCCTGGTTGCCCATCTGCGTGGCAACCTTCTTCTCCTTGGCCAGGGCGCGAAGCACGCGGGCTTCATGAACGGTCTGCACGAAGGGCTTCTGGCAATAGACATGCTTGCCCATTTTCATGGCCATGCCGGCGGCAACGCCATGAACATGGTCAGGCGTCGACACCGTGACGGCATCGATGCTCTTGTCCATCTCCTCCAGCATCTTGCGGAAGTCGCGATAGAGCTTGGCCTGCGGATGCTTCTGGGCCTTCTTGTTCAGCGTGTTCTCATCCACATCGCACAGGGCCACGATCTCGCCGCCGCACCGCGCCGAGTCCTCGCAGTCGCTGTCGCCCTTGCCGCCCACGCCGATGCAGGCCACGCGGACCTTGTCATTGGCGCCACGGACCTGGGCAGTGATGATGTGCGGGAAGGCCATCGTCGCGGCGGCAGTGATGGCGCTGGCGCGCAGGAAGTCGCGGCGCGAAGCGCCGACGGGTTGGATCAGTTCGTTCTTCTTGGTCGGTTCCGATGCCATGGGGTGCTCCTCAATCTTGTTGGATAAATCAATACGCTGCATCAACTCGATGAGCGGTGTATTCTCCATTTACACCCGAGTTCGTCAAATGTGTAACCCTGTTTGTCCGCCGTGTGCATGGCCAGTACAACGGCCGAGATGGATGCCGCCAATGATCCCCCCGGCCGGCAAACGCCCGACCGGACCGGAGCCGTCAGGAGACATGGATATCAAAGGGATGCGGGAGGCGCAGGGCATAAGTCGATTAGGTACAGGAGGTTGCAACCTTGCGACCCGCAAGGGGAAACGCCCCAGCCGGTCCCCAGACAACCCCATCTTGACCACCGAGCGGGTCCCCGAGGGTGAAAAGAGATGTCCTTCTCACGTCCCCGATTAGAGCACGAGGCTCTCGGGCCATTTCGTTGATTGCGAGCCGCAAACGCTCGGGCCGCGTCTGGATGACCGTTCGATGGCTCCTCGCGGAAAAGCGGCCGTATACGCAACAGGCATCCCGGAATAAGATCCGTCCATGAGGCTGCGCGTGCTCTCCGATCTTCATCTTGAGTTTGGCGCCCGGTATCTGCCCGAGGTCGATGCCGACTGTGTGCTGCTGGCCGGCGACATTGCCACCGGACTGCGCGGCATCGACTTCGCCCGTCGCGGATTTTCATCCGCTCCGGTGCTTTACATAGCGGGGAATCACGAGTTCTACGGCGAGAACCTGTCGCAGATGACCGGCCAGTTGCGGCTGGCCGCCGAGGGGACCAACGTCATGTTTCTTGAGAACGACCAGGTGCTTCTCGGCGGCATCCGATTCCTGGCATGCACGCTCTGGACCGATTTCCGGCTGATGGGCGAGGATCGCCGGCATCTGGCCTTCATCGAGGCGAGCGCCCGGCTGAATGACTACGCGCGCATCGCATACGGCCCGGAATCCCAGCGCCTTCGACCGTGGGACACGGCCGCGATTCACGCCCAGAGCCGCTCCTGGCTGGCGGCCCGGCTCGCCGAGCCGTTTTCGGGACCGACGGTGGTGATGACTCACCACGCTCCCACCATCCGATCGCTCCGGGGCGAGCGAGTTCCCAATCTCGTCGACGCCGCCTTCGCCAGCGACGTTGAGGATCTCATGGATGCAGACCATGTCCGCCTCTGGATTCACGGGCACACGCACCATTGTGTGGACTTCACCATCCGGGGCACGCGGGTTCTTTCCAACGCGGCTGGTTATCCCGGCGAGACTACGACAGGTGTCCGAATGGACCTGGTGATAGAACTGTAGCGGAACCATTGTGTGGATTGCACAGGCAGGAGGTGGAATGCGAACCCTTTCGACGCTCATCGACGCCTACGAGTTTGCGGCTGTCATGCACCGCGATCAGACTCGCAAGGATGCCAGGCGAACCCCTTACATCAACCACCCGATCGAGGTGGCCGGCATCCTGAACAAGGTGGCCGGGATCGAGGATGTGGAGATTCTCTCGGCGGCCGTCCTTCATGATGTCATCGAAGACACCGGCGCCACTCATGGCGAGCTATGCGAACGCTTCGGCGTCCGCGTGGCCGACCTGGTGGCCGAATGCTCCGACGACAAGGCTCTCCCGAAGGCCGAGCGCAAGCGATTGCAGATTGAAAACGCGCCGCACAAGTCCTCCGCGGCGAAGCTCATCAAGCTGGCCGACAAGATCACCAATGTCCGCGACATCCTATGTTGCGAATGGCCGGCGGACCGCAAACGCGAGTACCTGGACTGGGCTCAGAAGGTCGTGCAGGGACTCCGCGGCCAGTGTCCATCGCTGGATGCGTTGTTCGACGATGTGCTTCGGCAGGCCCGGGCCAGATTGATGAACTCTGATCGGGGTGATTGACGGATTCCGTCGAGAGACGTAATAACGGTGTGGCGGCGCCTGTGGATGTTCCGGGCCCAGACCCTGCGTTGGTTGGGGCATCCATGGCGCAGGTCACGCGGTCTCGAGAGGAATTGAAAGCGGCCTCGTGCGGCCGCACTCCAAACTGGTCCTTGCGAACTCAAGCTTGTGGGACCGACGGCTGCATGCCAGGAACTGGTGGAGGGGCGCAGATGAATTGTGGAAAGAAAAGGGACGGTTGTTCATGAGTTCGGCCGAGTGGTGCCGTTGCGGGGGCATCGGCTACACTTCGGCGGCAGTGGATCGTTTTCAGACCTTGGGCGCTCGCTGAGGATTCACCCCATGGCCATTCCCATTCATGTCGTCCGGCTGCGTGAGAAGATCGGCCAGGAACTGCTGTTGTTGCCGGGTGTCTGCGCCAGCGTGTTCGACGAGCGCGGACAGATTCTGTTACAGCGACGTGCGGACAGTGGGCGATGGGCTTTGCCGGGGGGCATCATGGAGCCCGGCGAGACGCCGGCGACGGCGGTTGTGCGCGAGGTGCTGGAAGAAACCGGCGTGCGGGCCGTGCCGGAGCGGGTCACGGGCGTCTATACGACGCCGCTGCTGACGTATCCCAACGGCGACCGGGCGCAGTATGTGATCGTCGGGTTCGCCTGTCGCGCCATCGAAGGCACGCCACGGGTCAACGACGACGAATCGCTCGAGGTGGCCTATTTTCCCCTCGATGCATTGCCCGACCTTCATCCGGCCCACCGCATCCGCATCGAACACGCCCGCACCGCCGAATCGCCATGGTTTGCCCCACCCGGATCGGCCATCGACCGCGTCGAATAGATCAACCGCGCAGTCGCCAAACCTCGCTTCCGCATTGCCATGGGGCATTGATGCGTGCTAGACTAAAGCGCAGCAGACAGGAGGTTGGTTATGGGCAAAGCCGCTGCTCGCGTGGGCGACATGATGAAACAAATGGCGCCGCACTGTCATGCGACCATTCACCCGGCCGCCCCCACCCCAACACCGGCGCCGCATCCGGCCCTGCCGCTGGCGATTGTGCCGCCGGGTTCGACCACAACCAAGATCGAGAACAAACCGGCCGCCAGGCAGACGGACAAGTCGGCCCCCTGCTCGTTGCCGAGCTGTGTTCCGGCCGGACCGGGAATGATCGTGATGGGGTCCACGACGGTGAAAATCGACAATCTGGGCGCCGCCCGCATGGGCGATCCGACGATTCATTCGAGTTGCGTGGCCCCGATCCCATCGCCCAAGGGTGAGGTTCAGCCGCCCTGCGCCACAACCGTCAAGATTGGCGGATGAGCTTTGCGACTCCAGCATTTTGACACACTCCGGCCCGTATGCCCGCAATGCCGCCGCCGCGGATCGGGCAACTTCCCACTGACGATCGCCCTGACGATCCGCGGCCGCGGCCAGGAAATCGACGAAGGGATTCTGCGATGCACCAATCCGGACTGTCAATGCGAGTATCCCATCATCGACGGGATTCCGGTGCTGGTGCCGGACATACGCCAGTTTCTGGCGGACCACCAGGCGGAACTGGCGATGCGCGATGACCTGTCGGAAGAAGTGGCCGCCATCCTGGGCGAGGCGGCCGGCGCCGGATCGTGGCTGGATTCGCTGCGCCAGCATTTGTCATCGTATGTCTGGGACCACTATGGCGAATTCGATCCGCTGGAGTCCGGCGAAGCCCGTCCTGGATTGGTGGCCAAAGCCGCAATCAGGGCGATCGAACTAACGGGCGGGGCGGGGCACGGTCCATCGCTGGATCTGGGGTGTTCCGTTGGAAGGTCCGCTTTCGAGATGGCGGCCGCCGGCTCGGGGATCGTTCTGGGCCTCGACTTGAGCCTGCCGATGTTACGGCTGGCCCGGCAAGCGGCAAGAGAAGGAACGATCTGCTATGACCGACGGCGCCTGGGTATGCTGTACGAGCGGAGACGGTTTCCCGTGCGCGTCGCCGCCGCCGATCGAGTGGATTTCTGGGCCGCCGACGCGCTGTGCCCGCCGTTTGCCGACGGCACGTTCTCGCGCGTGTTGGCGCTGAATCTGATGGACTGCGTGAACTCGCCGCTGGATCTGCTCCGGGAGATGGGCCGGGTTACTTCCGCCGGGGGGCGCTTCGCCGTTGGCTGCCCATACGACTGGTCGGGTGCCGTGGCACAGCCAGCGACCTGGCTGGGCGGACATTCGCCCCGCGGTTTTTTTGGCGGCGACAGCGGCCGTGTGCTGAGGGCGATTCTCACTCCCGGCCAGCATCCGGTGTCGCTCGGCACGACGCGTA
>CAYSSA010000004.1:10522-15965 GCA_964433485.1 uncultured Tepidisphaeraceae bacterium
GCGGATGCACGATCGCAGCGTGGTGAGGTATGCCCTGGATCTTGTGGCCGCCGAAGTCTGCGCGCCGCTGTCGCCCGGCCTGGGAGCCACCACATGATGCGGACAAGTGCCGATGCCGACTGGGAGTCAGGCGCGGAGGCGATTCGCGTCACCGTGGAATACTGGGCCCAGCTTCGCGACGCGGCCGGGTGCGGCTCGCAAACACTGCGAGTGCCGGCTTCCTGCACGCTGAGCCAACTGTTGATGGAGTTGGCCGCGCGCAACGGAGAGACTTTTCGCAGGCTCCTGCTGGATGACGCCGGACATCCGCGACGCAGCAATCTGATGGTGCTCGGGCAACAGACGATTTCCGCGCCGGCGTCGCTCATTTTGCGCGACGGCGACAGGATAACATTGTTGTCCCCGCTGGCCGGCGGATGAAAGGGTGAAGAGCCTATGACTCAGACACCGGACCAGGCGCTCACGGACGCGGAACGAGCCATCTATGAGTGGCAGATGTGGGTGCCCGGCTTTGGCGAGACCGGCCAAGTGGCCCTGAAGGGTGCCAGCGTGCTGGTGTCGCGTTGCGGCGGGGTTGGCGGAACGGCGGCACTCTATCTGGCGGCGGCGGGTGTGGGGCGGCTGATTCTGGCACACCAGGGCAATGTGAAGCCGTCGGACCTGAACCGGCAGATATTGATGACGGCCGACTGGCTGGGCAAACCGCGCGTGGAGTCGGCGGCGCGGCGACTGAGGGAGCTGAACCCGCGCCTGATCGTGGAGACAGTGGCCGAGAACATCCGGGCGGATAATGTCGAGCAATTGGTATCGCGGACGGATGTGGTGATAAGTGCCGCACCGCTGTTTGAGGAACGGCTGCTGTTGAACGAACAATCCGTGCGTCGGAACAAACCGATGGTGGACTGCGCAATGTATGAGCTTCAGGCCCAGATCACGACGATCCTGCCGGGCAGGTCGCCATGTCTGGCGTGTCTGTATCCGGAGAAGCCGCCGGGATGGAAGCGACAATTTCCGGTCTTCGGCGCGGTGTCCGGCTTGATTGGATCGTGGGGGGCGATGGAGGCGATCAAGGTCATCTGCAATCTTGGCCAGCCGCTGGCCGGCCGGCTGATGCTGCTGGATCTACGAAGCGGGACAGCGCGGCAGGTGAATTTCGAGAGGCGCGCGGATTGCCGGGTGTGCGGGGCCATCGGATAACAATCGGTTTTGGCCAAAGAACCTGGTGGTCTTCAACCCAAATGGTTCCACCGATCGGACCAGCGCCCCGATGGCGCCGTGTGCCAGAGGATTTACACCCACCAAAACTGCTTCATGCGGCCAGCGGTTTGATCCGCCTGCTCACGTCCGGCGGAACCCGGCTGAGTTCCCAGTTCTTCTGCAGGTTCAGCCAGAACTCCGGGCTTGCACCCAGTGCCCGGGAAAGTTTCACCGCCATGTCAGCGCTGATGCCCCGCTTGCGGCGGCAAATCTCGTTGATCGTCTTCGGCAACGCACCGATGTGCTGGGCCAGCGCCGACTGGGCGATGCCCCGCTCCCGCAACTCGTCGAGCAGCACCAATCCGGGATGAACAGCGATCGTATGAGCCATGGCATGCCTCCTCCAATGTTAGTCAACAATCTCAACCCGCTCACCGCCCTGGTTCGTCCAGACGAAGCATATCCGGTAGCGGTCGTTGAGCCGGATGCTGAACTGTCCGAATCGGTTGTCGGCGAGCTTTTCCAGGCGATTTCCGGGCAGGCTGCTCAGATCAGAAAGGGCTGAAGCCGCATGGAGCCGGGCCAACTTGATCCAAGCCTGGTCGTGCAACTCCGGCGGGATCCTTCGCCTCGCCGCTCTGGAATCGCGCCCGTAGTTGATGTCTTCCGTGGCGGCATCGCAAAAGCTCAGAATCGCCCTATACCTGGATTACCACCATCCGGTATATGGGCTGAAATCTCCTGGCCTTTCAGGCCATAACAACGCCCGCGCCAACGGCCATGCACACCAGTTGTGTTGACAGGTCCATCCATCCTCGATGTGAACCGAATCCCCGCGCGTTATACTCCGGCCATGTTCACCGCAATCAAAGACCACATTCGCGCCACGCTCGATTCCATCCGCAACGAAGGCCTTCACAAACCCGAGCGCGTCATCACCACACCGCAGAACACGCGCGTCGGCGTCATCGCGCCACGGGCGGCCGGGGCGTTCAAGGGCGAGGTCATCGTCCTCTGCGCCAACAACTACCTGGGACTGGCGCAGCATCCGGAAATACGGGCGGCCGCCCACAAGGCGCTGGACCAGTGGGGCTATGGCATGGCGTCAGTGCGATTCATCTGTGGAACCCAGCAGGTCCACAAAGACCTGGAGGCCGCCCTTTCGCGGTTTCTGGGGATGGATGACACCATCCTCTATTCATCCTGCTTCGACGCCAACGGCGGATTGTTCGAGCCGCTGCTGGGCGAGCAGGATGCGATCATCTCGGATGAGCTGAACCACGCCTCGATTATCGACGGCATCCGGCTCTGCAAGGCACAGCGATTCCGCTATCTCAACAACAACATGCAGGACCTGGAGGCGAAGCTGAAGGAGGCGGCCGGGGCACGGTTCCGCATGATCGCCACCGACGGCGTCTTCTCAATGGACGGCACGATCGCCAACCTGCCGGCCATCTGCGGCCTGGCGGAGAAATACGATGCCTTGGTCATGGTGGATGACTCGCACGCGGTCGGGTTCATGGGCAAGACCGGACGCGGAACCCACGAATTCCACAATGTGATCCCGCGCATCGACATCCTCACGGGCACACTGGGCAAGGCTCTGGGCGGCGCAAGCGGCGGCTATGTCGCCGGGCGCAGGGAAATCATCGAACTGCTTCGCCAGCGGTCCCGGCCGTACCTGTTTTCCAACACGCTGGCGCCCTCGATCTGCGGCGGTTCACTGGCGGCGTTGGAACTGCTTGAGCGCTCGACCGAACTGCGCGACCGTCTCGAATCCAACACGCGACTGTTCCGCGAAGGCATGACAAAGCTGGGGTTTGACATCCTGCCGGGCGAACACCCCATCGTGCCGATCATGCTCGGCGACGCGACGCTGGCGGCGCGCATGGCCGACGCCATGCTCGACAAGGGTGTGTATGTGATCGGTTTCTCCTACCCGGTCGTCCCGCGAGGCAAGGCGCGCATCCGCACACAGATTTCCGCGGCGCACACCCGCGAACAGCTTGAATACGCCATGGACGCCTTCGCCCAGACCCGTCGCCAATGGCGGCAATAAACCTGCGTCGCGGCAATTCGTCACGACGAGTCTTTGCGCTGCTCGATAAGATCGCCGACCCGTCACCCACCAGGAAGAGCACGCCCCGTTCATCCCGCGGTTATCGCGGGCGACGCGGCGCCCGACAGCGGTTCACCGCATTCCGGGCAACGGTCGGATGTCAGCATCAGCAGCACATAGTTGCACTTGGGGCAGTGAGGCTCCTCGAAGCTGGCTCGGATCACCAGGCGGCACTTGCGGCAATGCGATTCGCCCACCGGCAACGTCTGCTTCGTATCGCAGACCGGGCAGATCACGGTGTACTCCCGAACCGATTCAACCGCCACCCGGATCGCCTGCGCCTTGCGGTTGATGAACGCCAGCACCACCAGCGCCAGCGAACAGAAGCAGGCGATGATGCCTGTGGCGGCCGCCGCCCGGCCGAGCATCTCATCCGAGTCAATCCATTTTCGCACCGCCATGATGTCCAGAAGCACAAACGTCACCACGGTGAACAGAATCGTGATCCGACCGAACAGACGCTGCGAGCCGACCAGCGGACAGAGCTCAGTCAGATTCGCGTGAGCAATGACGATGGCGACGGAGAAGATGATCTCCACAGCCCCGTTGCTTTCGTGGATGTTGCGATAGCTGGCGTAGATCACAATGGCCGCCCCCACCGCGGCCATCGCCACGCCGAGCCATCGCCAGTGCCGGCGGTCCGTGCCCGCGCCGACCATGGCGGCCGTTGCCATGACGCCGCTGGCCGAGAACACGCCCGACAACATGTCGGGCTTGAGCACATCGCGAACGTGCCATGGAACCCACGACCACACCACGAGAGTAATGAATACGATGGCGCAGAGCACGGTGCCAACGATGCCCGCCAGTCGGCCAACCAGGGTGTTGATGCCGAAGAGACACAGCATCGCCGGCGGCGCTGTGGCCAGAATCGACAGCACCGTCAGCAGACACTCCTCGGCCCCGCCCCAACGGGTTCCGAAGGCGGCGCACAGTTCCCAGATGACCATCATGACCAGGATGTAGATGGTCAGCAGCGCCGCGACACCCACAAATCCGGAACCCCGCAGACGGGGCTTGTCTACAAGAATAAACGCGGGAATCAAAAGGGCGGCCGTCAGCGAGGTGGAAATGGCCGTGCCGATCACCTTCCAGGCGACCGTCTCCGGATAGAACAGAACGGCCGCCGCCCCGACCACGGCCGCGACAACCAGCGACCAGAGGGTAATGCGCAACAGCAATTTGCGAAGTGGCATGGTGGCAGTATACCACCATTTCCGCATCGAGTACGGCGGAAACGCCCGCCAGAATCCCCGACCGTTGCCGCGCAAAGGGGTTTGGATCGGTCATGCCGAGCGAAACAAAGCAACGTCGCATTCCCCGGCTTACGGCGCCGCGAACGGCAACCGACCGGCCAGTCACACGGAGATGCGTCGCTTGGTTCGGAATGACCCCCAAACGGCGTATGATTGACATCCACGGTCGTGGACCCCGCCTGCCACCCGAGAGGTATCGCCTTGCGGATTCCTACGCCGCGGCGGTCGCCGGTTTGGGCTTGAGCGTGAACACCTTCACGCAGTTGCGCCCGCCGTGCTTGGCGGCGTAGACGGCCATATCGGCGGCCTTGATGAGCTGCGCCGCCTGCTTGAAAGGCAACTCCTTGTCGAAGCTGGCAACGCCGATGGAAATGGTGACGTTGATGCCGCCGGTGCTCGTCGGCAATGGCTTGGCCGCGACAGCGCGACGAATGCTCTCGGCGATGGCGGCGGCCGTCGCCCGGCTCGTCCCCGGCATGACCAGGGTCAGCTCCTCGCCGCCATAGCGGGCCGCCAGATCCTGTGCCCGGGCGGCGCCCTTGAGCACTCGACCCAGGATGCGCAGAACGTCGTCACCCGTCTGGTGGCCGCGGGTGTCGTTGATCGACTTGAACTTGTCCACGTCGATCAGCAGCATCGACAGCGGCTTGCCCGACTGCTGCGCCGCGGCAAACTGCGCCGCCATGAACGCGTCCAGGCTCGCCCGGTTGGCCAGCCCCGTCAGCCCGTCGGTCGTGGCGGCCACCTTGAGCTGTTGATTCTGCTGTTCGAGGTTGGCGGCCTGCTGCTGCGTGCGCAGGGTCATTTCCACCAGGGCCTCGTTGGCCTTCTTGAGAATTGAATCGTAGCTCGTGCCCGAGACGATGTTGAT
>CAYSSA010000004.1:15994-19847 GCA_964433485.1 uncultured Tepidisphaeraceae bacterium
AACCTCTCGCGTGCGGTTGCAGATATCGTCCAGCATCGCGTCGCAGTCCGACTCGGAGATCTTGTATCGTTCCATGCAGAAAGCGCGCACATCGGCAATCGCCCCGGCCGGATCCGGCTCGACGAACACATCCGCACAGCGCCCCGCAAGCGACACAACCTCCACCAGCTTCCGCAAGGCCGGATCGGAAACGGGCGCCTCGTCGCAGCGATGATGCCAGGTCATCGGCACGCTGAGCAACGGCGGCAGCTTCCACTGTTCGGCCATATGTCCGGAAACCTCGGCGTGGGTCGCGCCGAGCACCTGTTGCTCGCGCTGCGACAACTGCTGGTGAGAGCCGACCTGGGAGTGAATCTCGCCGTAGACATCCCCCAGAACCTGGTCGAGCACCAGCATGCCGATGTCCTGCAACAGCGCGGCCAGGAAGCACTCCTCCTGTTGCACCAGTTGCAGCTTGCCGGCGATGATGCGGGCAGCGGTGGCCGCGTAAATGCTGCGCCGCCAATAGTCCAGGTGCTTGAACCCTTTGGCTCGGTTCTGCGACAGATTCGACACCAGCGAGAAACCCAGCACCAGCGTCTTGACCGATTGCAGACCCAGAATCACCAGCGCATGGTTGATCGTGCTGACGCTCTGGCTCAGCGCATAAAAGCTGGAGTTGACGGTCTTGAGTATCTTCGAGGAAAGCGCCGGATCCTTCATGATGATCCGGGCGATTTCAGAGGTGTCGGAGTGTTCGGCCCGCGCCATCTCCAACACCCGCAGCGCGATCGCCGGCAGGGTGGGCAACGTCGGACACTGCCTGATCTTATCGAGCAACTGCGCGTTCATACCTCTCCCGACCTATGATGGCCGTCCTGACAGGGATTCCGATCCCTTCATTTCAGACAATCGGCACCAAAGCCGGGCGACTTTTCGGAATTGTCACGGTCAGGGCTTGAGCAGCGACTGCACCTGCCTCTCCAGTTCATCCAGACTTCCGCCAAATCCCACATGGACATGCTTCACGGTCCCATCAGGTCCGATAATCACAGTAGTGGGCAGCCCGCTAACGTGGTACTGCCTGCCCACGCTCCCCTTCAGGTCCAACAACGCGGGCATTGTCAGCTTCGCGCCGTCGATGAACCTGGCCACTTTGTCCTTTGGTTCCTGCTGGTTCACCACGTAAACCTTTAGACCGGCGGCCTTGTGCCTTTCGTAGATCGCGTTGAGCGCCGGCATCGCCGCCCGGCACGGACCGCACCAGGTCGCCCAGAAGTCCAGGACGACCACCGAACCCTTGAGATCGGCCAGTTTCACCAGGTTGCCGTCAAGATCCTCAAGCGAGAAATCCGGCGCCGGCTGGCCCACCAGCACGCTGTGATCGCCTCCGTCGGCTTCCATACCCGTTGCCACCTCGGTCCGGTCGCGAGCCCCGGACGGAACCGTGAATGCAAACGCCTCCGGTTTCAGTTCCACCCCGGCTCGAACCGTCCGGTATTCAACCGTGTATCGAACGCTGCTGATGTCTGGTCGCCCGGCCTTCTTCACCGATTCCGTCAGGTCGGCGACCATTTCGCGCAACAGGCCGGTGGCCTTGTCGAACTTCAACTCGGCCGGACCGTCCATATCCCTCGATTCCACTTTCAGCACGAAGCAATCTACGTCGCCCGCCCTGGCATCGTCGGCGAGGTCGATCTTCTTGCACATCCGCCGCAGCGCTTCGCCCGCATCGGCCGCCAGCGCCAGTGCCAGCGATGGATTCTGACACGCGATGACCTCTCGCTGCGTGGCGGTGAGCTTCTCGAAGATACCCGGACCCTCGGGCACATCGCTCTGCTCGTAGATGCGTTCACGTTCGATGAAGAGAATGGCCTTTTTACCGGTGCCGATCGCCAACGGCTCGTTCTGAGTCTGGTGCCGGAAAAAACCCGGCGCGAGGAACGTCCCGGCAAAGCCCGCCTCGCGATCTCGGTTCGCGCCGTCTTCGACAATCCGCATCCGGACCACCCCGGCCAAGTCCAGCGACCGCGCCTGCCGATACGCCGTGGCAATGCGCAACAATTGCTCCTGAACCTGCGGCGACACCTCGGCCAGCATCACCGGGCCAGTGGCCGGCTTCACCATCGCCGCCGGGCGAGTGGCGGGGTTCCTGACACGAATCTCGGCCGCGCCCACATTGCAGGCAAGCGCAACAACAATGGCAATCAACAGGCTTCGCATGGTAATCTCCGTGAATTGAATGCGCCCGACGCCCCGGAGTTTCGAGCAGTGGACGCCCGACCCGTACCACAAACCTCCCCAAGACCACGACTCCGACGGGTGTATCCGCCAGGCCCGTGCGTATTGTCCAGCGACAATTAAAACCCGCCATCGACGACAATTAGCCCAACCTTCGCACTTCGCCCTGTGAACCCCCGCTGGCGGGGTCGAGAACGCGGTTTTTGCCCCAAGGTCTGCACTACAAATTCACGCTGAGTCAAGCCTGGGCATGATCGCCTGCATGGGGTGTGGCTCAAGAAAGCAGCGGACGTTGGTCCGGAGTTCGCGATCAAGCTGCCCCCGGCAACTCGCAGTGCTCGGCGTCCAGGCTCCAACGGCTCACCAGCGCCGCCATGGCTCAGACGCTGCTCTCGTTCCAACGCATCCCCGCGCCCTTCATCCGCAGACCGATCCGCTTGCACGAGCTCTCCATCGGCCCGCTGCTGATCGTCCATCCCGCTGCGTCATACGTCGGGTAATCCATCCGCGAGGCGTGCCACTCCAGGAACGCCGCCACATCCAACACCGCCCGCGGCTGCTCGGGATCATCGTAGAACATCGCCGGCTTCCGCAGACGCTCTTCCGCCCCGCTCGCACCATATCGCCGCAGACGCTTGCTCCAGTACCGGCCCCAGCATCGCGCCGGCCGGGTGTCTTTCCCGTAGACCCGTTCGCCCGCCGCAAACAGGTGCTGGCATGCGTGCCAGTAGTCGGCAATGTGCTTCCAGCCGACCAGCTGATGCTTCACCGCCTCGATGATCCAAGGCGCGTTGTCCGACAGAAACAGCAGTCGCCCGGCGTTCTGAGCCTCCATACGCCCGGCGGCTTCCACCATGCGGGGAACGAACGGGTCCACCTTTTCCAGGCAGGCCCCGCCGTACTTTCCCCCGGCGTGCTCAAAGCGAAATGCCTTGACCTCACGCCAGCCGCTCTCCCGTGTGCGCACGCTCGTGCCATCGCAACTGCCCACCAGTTCATCCCCCGGCCGTACCGGCACTGGCGGTTCATCCTGCTGCCGCACCGCCACCCATCCCTGCTTCTGCCAGGTGAGCCGGATCGTGTTGTCGTCCACCGCCACGCCCAGAATCCGCCGCGCCACCCGTTCCGCCTTGTCAAAGCTCGCCAGCGACACGCCCAGCAGGCACACCAGCCCACGCATCACACGGCTCATCGACTCGCTCAGCAGGCGGTCCGCCAAATGACCGCGCTCTCCACAATGATCACATCTCCAGTAAATCCCCTATACACGCAGCGACCCCAGACTGCTCAACAGTTTGCGGCGACATACGCCCTGATGATGACGACGGCTGCCGCACTTCGGACCTATTCGCGCGCTCTCCGGCTGCGTGGTCACCGCCGATTGCACCAACTGCCGCATGACCCTCAGCAGAATGCCCCGGCCGCGCTGGCGCAGTTCCGCCTCCAGCCTGGCCACATCCTCCTCCTGCGTCAGTTCCGTTACTTTTGCCGCCAGAGACTTGCTGCGAACTCCGCCACGATGGCATCCAAGCCGCGTTCAACCTCTGAATCCATAAAGGTATCTCCTGTAAGAATGTTCAATCCACAGGAGATACCAGCTTTCCCATAACCGCGCTACCCTTTTGAGCTACAC
>CAYSSA010000004.1:19869-25410 GCA_964433485.1 uncultured Tepidisphaeraceae bacterium
GGGGCTATGGAAATCCGGGCTAGCTTAGGACCGGACATTTCTATTCGGCGAAGACCGGACATTACTATCCGGCTGCGACACGCTCGGCGTCACACGCTTCCACTGTCTCGGGTATTGTGGCACAATAGACGGACTTCGGCCCGCACGGAGCACTACATGAGACACGCACCCCGGATTCTCGCGTCGATCGTTCTTGCCAGCACTCTGGCGGCCAGCGCCTGCGCCCAGACAACCCGCCCGGCCACGCGCCCGGCGCCGGCCACACGGTCGGCATCCCCGGCCGAAGACGTTCAGGCGCTTCTGGCCCCGCGCTACACGCGCATTGCCGCGGGATTCAGCTTTTGTCCGCCGGTCGGAGGGAAAATGATGCAGCGGCTGGCGGTCGGGGTGGACGAGCCGTTCGTCACCTTTCACAGCGAAGAAGACCGCTGGACGCTCAAGATTCTCCAGATGCTTCGTACGGAACCAACGCGGCTGGTCACGCCGCGACCGGATGAACCGGGCGCCGGCGTGCAACGACTCAACGGCGACAAACCCGCTCCGCCCAAGCCGGGACTGCTTGATGAACTGGCGTCACAGATTGAGCGGAACAACCCCGGCACGCAGCCACTTCGCAAGGAAGTCATCAACCTCGGACGTTATGACACCGGGCTGATGACCTCCCGATACACCCTCGGCGTCCAGACCTGGTTGCATCAGCAGGCCATCATCCAGGCCGGCCCGACGCATTTCTACGTCATTGATTTCACAAGTCCGTCCGGCTGGACCGCCAGACAGGGAGAAACCGAAGACACGGCCGAGAGCATTGCCGTGGCGTTGTTCGACGCCATGCTGCGTTCGGTACAGATCTTCGACACCGAACCCGTCAAGCGCGAGCTCGACCATCGCATTTACGCGGGCATGGCTCTCGGGGTCAATCTGGCCAAACGCGCTGAAACATCCCTGATTCCGGAGCAATACTACCGCATCGTGCGAAGAGGGAAGGATATCGGCTGGCTGAGCGTGATCGAGAAATTCGACAACTATAACGGCAAGCACGGATTGCGAGTCGCCACCGCCACGGCAACCAAAGAGGCCGCCGATGGTCGAGTGACGCGTATCGACGCCGAACTCTTCAGCACCGTGGACCGCCGACAACCGGATGAATCCTGGGTCAGTCGGACCACGGTCGGCGGCATGGACACGTTCAATGAATTCGGGCAGAGCATCAAGCGCAACCGGCCGAAAGTCGTTCAGGTCCGCCCAAACGATCCGAAGGAACCCGTGAAGATCGAAGCTCACACCGTCGAGGAACAGAAGCTGACGGTGAACCAGAGCTCGCGCGGCAGCGCCCAGACCATCGAACGAGACTTGGCCAATCCCTACTGCTATCTGCCCCAGGCGTGGACCCTGCTCCTGCCCAGACTGTTGCCGATCAAGGAGCGTAAACAATACGCCTTTGCCTCGTGGGTACCTTCCGAACGGGAGATCATCTGGCGTTATCTGGACACCGAGGGACAACGCGATATCCGCTTTAATGGCCAGAACTTGCGCGCCTGGGTGGTCCGCGACAGAATCAGCCTCGAAGGCGATCCAACCTTCCACTACTTCAACGCCGACGGTGTGTATATCGGGAGCGAGACCCCGACCAGCGGCGTCAGCCTGATTCCGGCCAGCCCGCAGGCTCTGAAGGAGCTCCATCCCGATGACGATTTTGCGCCGCTGCCGCTGCTGAAGGCGTTGGTTCCCCCGCCCGCCGCGCCGGGCGGCCGCCCGTCACTTATGCCGGGCAATCCGAATGGCCGATAAACTAGCTGGAAACACGCTGCGGCGTGTCTCTCCCAGGACTGTTGCGCCCATGCTCCGGTCATTGACCAAGATTCTCGTGCTTCTGCTGCTGGTCGGCGGCGGCGCTTACGGCATCTACCGCTACGAGCGGTACAACGCTCGGGAAGCGCAGATGGCCGCCGAAATCCGCCATCTGCAGGAACAGAAGAAGCACCTGGAAGGGTTTGTCGCCCGGCTGACCCAGGAGCGGCGCATGGCCGAGCTCGTCGTCACCGAGCAGGGGTACAACAAGAACGGGAACACCACAACAACGCTGTTGTTCTCTGAGATCTCCCGCGACGGCTCACGGTTGCCGCCGAGATTCTTCACGATCGAGGGCAATGTTGTTCATGTCGACACCCTCGTGATTAAGTTTGAGCGTGACTTCATCGAGAAGGACGACCCACTCCGCGGCCACAGCATCGCCCTGTTCTACCGACTCTACGGCGACCGGCAGGCGCCGATCGATGGTTTTCCCATCGACGATCCCGGCCAGCCCCCGCTGATCTACCGCGACAGTTCGCCGCAGTCAGAGAACCTCCGGCAGTTCGAGGCGGAGCTCTGGAAAAACTTCTGGCGTCTGGCGGACGACGCCTCGTACCGCAAGGAAAAGGGCGTGAGGGTGGCACAGGGCGAATCGCCCTGGCGCTATATCTATCCCGACCAGATCTACACCCTGGCGATCGAGGGCGGTGGAGGCGTGAACATGACCTCTCGCCCCATCGACGACCTTTTTCGCCAATACCAGGAAGCGCTGAAACGACAGCGCGGCAAGTGACTATCGGTGCGTCCGCACAATGTGAAAGACCAGGGCCGACAGCACGGTTGATCCCACGACAAGCCCCGCCAACGCATACGTTCGCTTCTGCTTCTCCCAAACGGGATCCGATTCCGCATGGACCGGCTGCGTCGTGGGCGCGGTTGTCGGGCCGGCCGCCTGAGCCGCATACGCCGCGTCGTGTATCAGTTCGTGAGTGTCCCTGGTGTGCTGAGCGGGTTGCGCGGACTTCGGCGGCGGTTGGTCGTGCGTCGGCTTGGCCGGTGTGTGCGTCGGCGTCGGCGTCGGCGTTTTGCCATGAGCGGGAGCATGGTCGTCGGCTTTGCCGGGCGAATGTCCAGCCGGGGAGGCGACGACTGGGCTGACCTCGCCCGAAAGCATCGCGGTTTGTTGCGGATGCGCACCAAGGAACTCCACCGAGCCACTGTGCAGATCGTATATCCCGCCGACGATCAAGACCTTGCCGGCTTTGGCGGCCGCGCGAATTTCCGGGCTCCTGGTGAGTATGTCCTCGATGCTCTGCCAGACATTGCAGCGGATGGCCGAATTCAACAGCGTCGACGCCTTGGCGTCGGGGTGCTGGTTTCGTGCCTTGTCCGCGGCCGGCGCGATGTGCGAAAGAAGCCCCGCCACATTGCCATGGGCCTCGGCCTTTTCAACCACGGCGGTCACTGCGCCACACCGTGTGTGCCCAAGCACCAGGATCAACGGAACCCCGAGGTGTCCGACTCCGTACTCGAGTGTGCCAATTTCGTTGGTGCCGGCAACATTGCCGGCAACACGTATCACGAACAGGTCGCCAATGCCCTGATCGAAGATCATTTCAACAGGAACTCTGGAGTCGGCGCAGGACAAAATGGCCGCGATGGGATGTTGTCCACCGGCAACGGTTTCGCAACGTCGGCCCTGGTCTTTGTGTTGGTCGGCGCTGTCTCCAGCGACATAGCGGGCATTGCCCTGAGTCAACACTTTGAGTGCGGAATCTGGAGTCATGGCAGGGGCTGACTGGTGTGCGGGATTTGCCCAGACGACCAATGTTGCCCATATTGCCAATAGAGCCATGCAGAATCTGAAGAAGCAGGGCATAGCGGCATCCTTTCGGCGTCTGAAGAGTCCGCCGTCTTCCTGGCATCGGTTGCATTGGTGGGGTGGGTTAGTATTGAGAAGGCCTATTCAGGGCAATGGAGCAGAGGTGGTTGTCCAATAATCCTTTATTGGCTTATGGTTAAAAAGAATGTTGGCCAGGCCGATGTATCCGTGATAGACTTGCCCTGAGGTCCGGGCTGCGGCCTGTGGATGGACCGCTGATTTTCTGCAAGGGCAGGCTGCGCGGGATCCGGCCGATTGACGCCGGCGGTGATGCCGCTGGCGCGACACTGGAGAAAGCCATGTTGATTCGTCAACTCATATCGTTTGTGATCACCTTCTGCGTGCTGGCGGTGGGCGCGGTGCGCGTGAGCGCGGTTGGCGAGGCGCCATCCTCCGCGCCGGTCATTTCGGCCACGGTGACGCACACCGAGGGCGTCGTGCAGATTCGGGATGACGAGACCAGTCCCTGGCGCATGGCCAAGGTGGGCATGACCTTCCCCGTTGGCGGCGAGGTCCGGACCGGTCCGAAATCGAAGCTGCAGTTCGTGCTGCCGCCGGAGCAGTTGATCACGGTCGATCGACTGACGCAGGTGAAGGTTCTGGATGCGGCCAAGAGCAGCGCGAACTTCCGCTCGGACATCGGTATGCTGTATGGTCGCCTGCGGTATGACGTGGATGCGGGCGGCCTGGAACACGAAGCGGTGATTCGTGCGCCCAGTTCAGCGCTGGCGGTGCGCGGCACGACCGTTGAGGTGACCGACGATGCCTTCGGCGGCGGGGTTATGCTCTGCCGAGGTGTCGCCGAGGCGACGCTGGACAACGCCCGCAAGGTCACGTTGCAGCGCGGCGAGGAGACGGCGGGAGCAGCCGCCACTCAGCCCACCACGCGCCCGATAGCCTATGTTCGCAGGATTGATTCGGCCGCGGGGATGAATTGCGTCCGGGTCAACAGCCAGTATCAGACCGTCGCGGGCTTGAACTACAGCAACACGGCTTCGACCGTCAGCCAATCCAACGCGCTGAGCGATGGAGAGCAGACGGTTGTCGGATACAACAGCGTTGCCAGCGGCCTGGAAGCTGGGCTCCACACCTATGTGCCCGGTTCGGGCGGCGGCAGTGGTTTCGGGCTTGCCGGGGCCACCGATATCGTCAATCCGATACCTGGCGAAGGCAAGCTGACCTTCAGTCTGACTTGGACGGGTGACGGATCGACTGGCATGGGACTGCCCGACCTGGACCTCACAGTGGTTTCTCCCACGGGCAAGAAATTCTCCCCGGCCATCAATCCGGGCAACAACAACGGCGTGATTGTCAGTCCCAAGGGCCCGGTTGGACCGGAAGTCACCGCGGGTGTGCAGACGGTCCAGTGGACTCAGAAATGCCCCCTAGGCGTCTACACCTATTCGGTTCGGTACAATGGGAGCGGCGACCCGGCGATCTTCACCGTTCAGGTCATGCTCGATGGCAAGCAGATCAACCCCGTGTTCCAGAATTCGGTGCTGACCGAACTGGACGATTTTGTCGATTTCACGATCAGCGTTCCTCCCGACTCCGAGACCTCCGCCGCCAAAGCCAAGAGCAAGTCCAAGGCAAAGATTGCCGCGTCCAAGCAGCCGGCGAAGACCGTTGCTCGGCCGGTCGTCAGGTCGGGAGCGCCGCTGGGTCTGGCCAAGGCTACTCCGGCCAAGGCGCGATGAATCACTTTTTGGATTGGCCAACGGCCTGACGGCGTAAACGGCGAGCCCGTGTGCGCATTGGATGCGCGCGGAATTGAATTGCCTGCAAGGGACCAGGGCGCGGCTTACTTTTTCATTGCGTTGGAAACGAAATAGCCGATGGCGCCGAACAGGACCGTGGCGCCTGTGGCG
>CAYSSA010000004.1:25431-29195 GCA_964433485.1 uncultured Tepidisphaeraceae bacterium
AGTCTTGATCTTGCCGTTCTGCCAGTCGCCGAGTTCGTTGAGAATTTCCGGTCGATAGCCCATGAGCAGGGCTCCGATGATAACGCAGGCGAAGCCCAGACAGACAATGGGCACGATGGAGGCGATTCCCAGTGCCGCGCCGAGCGGGTCCGGAGCTTCCACATAGATCGGGGCCGCGGCGCGGCGCCCGGTATCGACGATGGCGGGGCCAACGCCGGAGCCCTGCTGGGTTTCCAGGGGCGACGGCGCCACACGGGGGGCGGGTCCGCCGGCAGACTTTCCGGACGAGAGTTCATCAAAAACCGCGCCGAGCGATGTGTCGTCGGATTCGCGCGTCAGGTCGAGCAGACCCGAGCCCGAACCCACGCCTTCGAGATTGAGTTGTTCATTTGGAGCGGCGTTGATGGCCGTCTGGGCCGACGGGTCGACACGGCTGGATTCATCGACGTCGAAGATGGTGATGCCGCCGCGGGTGCCGTGGGCGCTGAGTCCAGAGCCCGATGCCGCGCCCGAGCCGCCAAGGTTGAGCATGCCCGAACCGGAACCAACCCCCGAGCCGCCAAGATTCAGCATTCCCGATCCCGAGCCGGTGACTTTTCCTGGCGACGGAATGCCGCCGACGGAACCGGCTTGAGGAACGTCCGTGCCGCCCCGGCTATCGGCCATGGGAATGCCCGCCGTGGATCCGCTCTTGCTGTCGCCGGACAGCGACAGCGGTGATTCCTGCGGAGTCAGCGCGATCTCGCCGCCGCCGTCGGCCAGTTCGGACTTCAGCGCTTCGACCTGGTCGGCCTTGAACATCAGCCGTGGCCCGTCACGGAACTCACGCAGCCGGCCCTCGCGAGCAAGCTGTTTGATGCCTTCCTCGTTCCGGCCGAGAGCGGCCTTGGTCTCATCGAGGGTATAGAACATCTTGGCCATAGGTGCGACTCCGGTTGAGACAATCGTTTTCTGGGCTGTTAGTTTCCGTCCGTCTTGGGGGGCAGGGGTTGTGCCGGCCCACCCTGGTTCTGTTTGTTGACAAGGTTCTGGATGTCCGCGGGGCTCGGGGAGGTGTTGAAATTGCTGAGTTGCGTGTCGTTGCGGTAGTTCCGCGCCGCGACGAACTGCAGTTCGCGAGTGCCGGGCAAATACTGGTAGCAGCAAAGTGTGCTGCGATCTACGTCAATCAGATAGCACCCCCAGGTATTGCCCGAGAGCTGCGCCGGCATGACAAAAATCCCCGCGCCACCGGCAATCGGCGCCTGCCGCTGGGCATATGCCGCAGGCAGAATCGCCGGAAAATCCGACCGCGACAGCGTTACAATAATGTTGACTGCCAGCAGTGCGGCCGCCAAATACACGCCAACGACAAACGACTTGGAGACGTTCTTCATCATAGTCGCGAGCCACGCTTCGCCCGGCCGACTCATTGAGCCATAAGTCCATCCGGGACGGGGAGTTTAGTGTAACATCGCGGCTCCGGCAAGGCAAAGGATAAGGCAATGTCTCGCAGCCGGAGGGTGCATGACACAATCGGCGGGTTTCATTTGACATAGGCTGGGCGATTGTCCCGGTAACGATCCCAACGCTCGTCTTGGCTCACCCAGTGTCCGCGCAGTGCCAGAATGGCCTGGACACCCGGCTCAGGCCAGAATTGTTCGGTTCCTTGCACTCACTTGTTGAACTGCTTCACTCCGGCCTCGGTTATGCCCGATCCCATCAGCCACCCCTTGGCGCGATACTCGGGATAGCGCATGTGTTCCTTGTGCGTGGTGAAGTAGCCGACTTTCTGCGCCGGAACCAGCCGCGGATGCTGGGGTCCATTCTCCTTCAGCGGTTCCCCCAGTTGCCTGGACAATTCCGCCAGTGTCGGAACCACCGCCTGCTTCAGGGCCAAGGCCTACAGTTGCCAGTCCAGAAACTTCGAACCCTTGAGCAGCTTGGATTTATCTTCCGGGATGATCCGCTCCAATGCCGCCATCAACGCTTGAAGCAGCCGTTTGCGAACCGCTGCCCGCGTCGTCCGTGCCGGCATCCAGTCCTCCTTGTTGCTGATGCCTTCCTCTATTGGCCACTTCGTCCGCGAAACATGCCCACCGATTGTGTCATGCCCCCGTGGAACATTGGAGGCACCCGGCTGGATTGACGCCACAACCGCTTGGGGATATTCAAGCCCCATCACATTGCCCGAGAGGAATCCCGCCATGAGCGATGTAAAAATCCTCGGCTCCGAGAAATTCGGCCGCGAGTTTGTCCCCAGCCAGTACCTGCCGCAAGGGGCGGATGAGTACTACCTCCGCAACCAGCAGGCGGGCAAACCGGCCGGGCATTGGCGACGCCTCCGCTCCGATGAGATCGAAGCCCTCGTCAAGAACGCCAATACGTGCGACAACTGGGACAGTCTGTTTGTCAGTGAGGTCTTTACACCACAGCTTGTGAAGAATTGCGAGTTCTATGGCCTGGTGCGCATCGGCCGACTCGACAATGTGATTCTCGAGCACCACGAGCTTCAGGTTCCCGCCGGCATCACCAACAGCCGCATTATTTCCTGCGATATCGGCGACAACACCGCGATTCACAACGTCCGACACCTGGCGCACTACATCATCGGCAACCACGCCATCCTCCTGAACATCGACGAGATGCAGACCAGCAATCACGCCAAGTTCGGCAACGGCATCGTAAAGGAAGGCGAAAGCGAAGATATCCGCATATGGCTGGATCTGATGAACGAGGCCGGGGGCCGATCGGTCATGCCGTTTGAGGGAATGATCCCGGCCGACGCTTTTCTGTGGGCCAAATACCGCGAAGACGCCGGGCTTCAGGCGAAGCTGCGCGAGATCACCCAGCGTCAGTTCGACCCGCGCCGCGGCTACTACGGGACCGTCGGCGACGGCTGTGTCATCAAGAACTCGCAAATCATCAAAGATGTGAAGATCGGGCCCGCCTGCTATATCAAGGGGGCCAACAAGCTCAAGAACCTCACCATCCAGTCCAGCGAGGATGAGCCCACCCAGATCGGCGAGGGCGTGGAGATGGTCAACGGCATCGTCGGACTCAACTGCCACATCTTTTACGGATGCAAGGCGGTGCGTTTTGTGATGGGCAACAACTCCAATCTGAAGTACGGCGCCCGTCTGATCCATTCCTATCTCGGCGACAACTCCACCGTCTCCTGCTGCGAGCTGCTGAACAACCTGATCTTTCCGTGCCACGAACAGCACCACAACAACTCGTTCCTCGTCGCCGCCCTGACGATGGGCCAGAGCAATATCGCCGCCGGGGCCACGATCGGCTCCAACCACAACAGCCGGGCCAACGATGGAGAGATTCAGGCCGGCCGCGGATTCTGGCCGGGGCTTTGCGTCACGCTCAAGCACTGCTGCCGTTTCGCCTCGTTTGTGCTGCTGGCCAAGGGCGATTATCCGGCCGAACTCGATATTCGCCTGCCGTTCTCGCTGGTCAGCAACGATGTCGCTGCCGATCGCCTGGTCGTCATGCCGGCCTACTGGTGGCTCTACAACATGTATGCGCTGGCCCGCAACACCTGGAAGTTTCAGGCCCGCGACAAGCGCAAGACCCGCACGCAGCATATCGAGGCCGACTCACTCGCACCCGACACCATCGAGGAAATCATTGCGGCCATGCGGCTGCTGGAAATCTGGACGGCCAAAGCCCATCTCCGCCAAGCCGGCCGGCCAGCATCCGGAGAAGCATCGCTACTGGCCACCACAGGCCGGGCGTTGCTGCTCGACGCGCCAGGAACAACCGCCGGCCTGGTG
>CAYSSA010000004.1:29213-42083 GCA_964433485.1 uncultured Tepidisphaeraceae bacterium
GGAGAACTCCAGGCGCGAGGTGCGAATCGTGAAGGCCCGCGAAGCCTACCACGCCTACCGACAGATGCTCCATTACTACGCGGTGAAGAACCTGCTGGCCTATTTGCAGGCCAATCCCGGCGCGACCCTCGCTTCCATGACCGCCGCCCTGGGCGGCCCGCGACAATCGACCTGGGTGAATCTCGGCGGCCAGCTCATGCCGCAACCCGATGTGGATCAGCTTATCGCCGACATCAAGTCGGGGAGACTGGCCAACTGGGCCGACATCCATGCCGCCTATGACCGGCTCTGGCGGGATTATCCCCTGGCCAAACAGCGGCACGCCATGGCGGTGCTGCGGGAAGTGCTCGGCGTCGACGCGCTGACGCCCTCGATATGGAACGCTGCCCTTGATGAGGCCGGCGCCATACAGGAGACCATCCGCGACCGCGTCCACCTCAGCCGCAGGAAAGACTACGACGACCCCTTCCGCCAGACCACTTTCCGGAATCCGGAGGAAATGCGGGCGGTTCTGGGAACACCGGAGAATAGCAGTTTTGTGGTTCAGGTGCGACAGGAGACCGAGGCATTCCGGGCGAACATCCTGGCGGCCAGAAGCGCCGTTGATTGAATCCCATCAAGTCGAGCGCCGCGGCCGAAATCGCCGGCCTCGCGCGGCGTTGCGACTCCGCGCGGGATCATTTCGACCTGTCCAACGTCAGGAGTCCAAGCCGGTAGGGCAACAAGCCATAGCTGGCCCGGATCGCCGGATCGCGACCCTGGAACAGAAACCGCAGGTTTGCGGGATCGATGGTCATGGTCTCATCGTATCCATCGCGGAGGAGTTCGCCGTGGCTGATGTCCCTGGTCCAGGGCGCGACTCCCTCCTCGAAGGTCACGTTCTTGATGCCCGCGAACGGTTTCTGGTACGTATCGGCCTCGGGCATCGGCGTCCATTTGCCATCCAACCGATCGGCGGTGAACGCACGGTAATACCGATCAGGGCTCATCGCCTCGATGAGGGTCAGGTAGGTGTTGGTTCCCTTGATCTTATAGGTCATGCTTGCCTCAAAGAGGATGTCCCGCGTCTCCTTGATGGCGATCTCCGGATTGCTCATGCCCTTGGGGAAATCCTCGATCCTGGTCCGACTGCGGTAGAAGTTCCCGTCATCGCCGGTGAAGAACAGATACGCGTGGGTGTCGTCGCAGATGATCCAGTAGTCGATCGGGAGCCTGGGCATGCCCGGAGTTCTGCCGGAGAAGAAATTCTCCGGTTTGCTCCAGGTCTCCGGTTTGGAAATGTCGTCGGTCGTCGAATACTGCGGATGCTGCGACTGATAGACCAGATACCACTTCTTATGTGGCCTGAAATAAAATACATGAGGCGCACAATGATAGCCCCTGAGATTCGGGTTGGCGTCCATGTAATAGGGCTTGGCGGCGGCCGCTTCCGACCAGTCCTTGAAACTGAGGTAGACCATGCTCCAGTTGCCGCGGTCATTGGCGGTCGTGGCGTAGATATGCCACTTGCCGTCATAACGGACCACGGTGGGATCCTTCACGGAGACGATCTTGTGGGTCTCATCCGACACCGGCGAGATCAGAATGCCGCTGGATTTCCACTTGAACGGTCCGGCAAGCGGCAACGCCGGCTCGGCTGCCGGGGCCAGAAGCGCGGACAGGACAATGACGCTTGCCGCGATGCATCGAACAGTTGTGGTTTTCGACATGGGATCAATCCTCTATCAGGGGCCTTGGGATACGTATACCTGAGCGAATTACCGTGGCGCAGCCAGATCGGGGTTCGGATGCAGCAGCGCGTCGACGATGGCCGTGTAGGCCGGTTTCCGCTGATTGTTGGAGTCGAAGATGAGTGGATGTTGTCCGAAACGCCAGGTGCGGCGGTCGCTGAGTCCCCAGAACGTCACGCGTTCGACAACGTCCTTGTGTTTGATGAAGATCGCAAACAGTCTGGCGTAGGCATCCGCCTGGGCCTTCAGATCCTCGGCGGATGCAGGCGTTCCGCCGGATCTGCGCCCGCCTATACCGGGGCCCAACTGGCCGCCGGATGAGCCGCGGATCGTGACATCAAGTTCGGTGATGCTGACCTTCAGACCCAGCGAAGCGTAATTGGCGATAGCCTTGTCAAGGGCGGCATAGGGCACTCCATTGGTGCTCCAATGACCCTGGATGCCCACGCCATGGATGGGCGCGCCATCCTTGATCAGCCGCCTGAGCAGCACCATCGAACTGGCGTGTTTCGGGCCGGCCTCTATGCCGTAATCGTTGTAGTACAGCTTGGCCTGCGGATCAGCCTCGTGGGCGAACTTGAACGCAAGCGTCAGGAACTCCGGCCCCAGCGTCTGCATCCATGAGGAATTGCGGAGGTTCTCCGTCTGAGCGGTCTGGGCGTTGCCGCGATCGCTGATGGCCTCATTGACCACGTCCCATCCCTGTATCTTCCCCTTGTAGCGCCCGACGAGGGTGCCGATGTGTTCCTTGAGTCGCCGCGTGACAATAGCCTTGTCGCCATCGCTGAAGAACCAGTCGTTGGTCTGGGCATGCCATACCAGGGTATGGCCGTGAATGGCGACCTTGTTTTCCACGCACCAGTTCACCAACGCGTCCGGCCGTTCAAATCTCCAAGTGTTCTCACTGGGATGCACCGGCGCCGGCTTCATGCAGTTCTCCGGCGTGAGAATATTGAAGTGTTCCCTGACCAGACTCTTCTCTTGTTCAGAGTAGTTGCCGGGCAGATCGCCGGCAGCGCCAATAAGAAAGTGCTTCTTGTACACTTCCTTGATGATGGGCCCGCTCGGGTCCGCGGCGGGAGGCGATGTCGGCGCTGCAGCCATTGCGGAGACCGCAGTCAGGACCATGGGGTATACGATCATGGTCAGAAGACGCCGGAACAAGCTTTGTTGCAGGGGCATTGATGGTCCTCGATGAAAAAACGCTGAGCAAGGCGATAAAACGAATCAAACAAGACGTGCTATTCTACCTCCTTCCATTTGAAACAGGCGCCGCACCTGCGATCCGGACGCGGACCGGTCGCCAACACTGAGACCGGGCCGGGACTGTTGGGCTTGGTGGCCAGATAGCGATGATTGGTCAGTGACATCAGCATCGTGTCGCCCCGCATGAGGTTGATCCATTGGAACGACTCGGCCCGGTCCGGCTTGGCGCCGCCAAGATCCTTCAGCGTCACGCCGCCCTCGCCCGCGGAGACGAACCGTCCGTTGCTCGCCTTCAGCGCCACGCGACCAAGCCCCAGATCCACGATCTGGAAGTGGGCGTGCCGCGGCGCGGCGCCAGCAGCCACATTGACCAGCACGTTGTTCTGCACATCGGCCGCCAGAAAGCTGCCATCGGCGCCGCTGACCAGGGTAACGGTCTTGCCCATGGGGATTGCCCGCTCCATGCCACGGGCCCGGGGCTCATCGACGGTGTAGTTGTCGAAATCGGCATGGCCGCCGGGCTTGCCGGAGGTATTGAAGTTGAACAGGGCCGGGCGAACGCCTTGGAAGGTGCGCAGCTGGAAAATCATCGTGAACGGATCGCCGAGCGGCGTGAACTGCTTGCCATCGGCGCTCCAACTGAAGACCGCCTGATCGGTGTCAAAGTTGCAAGCCACGCGCAACCAAAGCCGGGTGGGAGGGCTGACCGGACTGATCGCTGGCGGCTTGGGCGGTTGCGCAGGGGCGCCTCGCCGGCCTCCGCCGGCGCCATTGTGCATCTGGATCGTCATGCCCTCGGCGGATTTCACAACGCCGATCCAGGCATACGGAGAACTCAAGAGCGCCAGCCCGGCCGTGTCTCCGGCAACCATGCCGGAAGTTTCGAGTTCGACGGTCATGGTGGATTCAGGACCGGGAGGGCGCTGGCAGAGCGAATTTCGGGCGCTGTAGAAGTCGCGGGCAGGCAACGCATGAAGGCGCAACTTGCCGGGGCTTTCCGTGAGGGACCATTTGGTGTCGTCGGGAACGTGATTCCACTGCCAGTGGGGATTGAGTTTGCCGCTGTCGAAATTGTCGTCGTGGATGAACGCCGGCACGGGCTCCTGGACATGGCCGGTGTTCGGTTTGATCCAGGTATTGGGCGCTTTGCGGAGATTGCCCGGCAGGCCAATGAGCGGGAAGCCGTTGTCCCAGGTGACAGGGACCAGTGCAACCATCCGGCCGGCACTGCCACGGTCCGACATGATGACACTCCACCACTCGCCCGATGGGGTGTCAACAATGCCGCCCTGATGCAGCCAAAGACCGCGATCATTCGGTCCGGCACGGGCGGGCGCGGCGGCCGACACGCCGAGCGACTCGCCTTCGACCATCAGCGTGGCTTTCCACGGTCCGTCGATCGAGTCGGCCACCGCAACCATCTGGTTGACGGGACCGCCGGGAATGGCTGAGACATCCACGTATTTGCCGTTGATCTTGTAGAGGTGGTGACCTTCGCCCATGCGCACGTTCAACTGACGTCTTGGCGCATCAGTCTTGAATGACCGCAGATCGGGATTGAGTTCCTCGATTGGATAGGGGCTGTTGTTGCCGGAGATGATGTAGATCTTGCCGTCGTCGTCGAACAGCACTGACAGGTCGTGCCTTCCGGGCAACTGATTGCGCTCCCATGGACCCTTGATCGACTTGGAACGGAAGACCTGAAGGCCGACACCATTGACGTTGGTGAAGATATAGAACATGCCCTTGTGATGGCGGATGCAGGGAGCCCAGATGCCCTGACCGTAAATGTTTCGGCCATCCTCGAGGCGAAAGGCCGGCCCGAAATCAAGCCGATCCATGCAGTAGCCGACCAGTTCCCAGTTCACAAGATCCTTCGAGTGCATGATCTGCACCGCGGGATTCATGTGCATGGTCGTGCCCACGAGGTAGTAGTCTTCTCCGACGCGGATGATGTCGGGATCCTCGAATTCCTCAAAGAACAGGGGATTGGAGTAGGTGCCGTTGCCGTTGTCGGCGGTCCATGCGCGCGCCGCGGCGGGAATCCCGCGGAAATCCGGCGGCTCCGCGGCAAGCACGCACACGGCCACCAGACACAGGCTCGCCATACCGGGTAGAAGAAAAGACTTACGCATATCGCTGCTCCTGTCACTGTCGGTTCTATCGCCCGCGGTTCGGCGGGTTGTCAGGAAATCAGTTCCGAACGCGAAACACGGTGAGCGAATGGGCCGGCGCCTCGTATTCAAAGACCGGCTTGAGCGCAATTTCGGCCGCCACTGGTTTGACTGCGGGAGGCTGGCTGTCCTCATTGAACGAATCCGGGGAGGCGCCGGTGAGCACAGTCCGGGTTGCCTGAACTTCCCCGGCCGCCAAGCCAGCCAGCGCAACATTCAACACTGCCGCAGTATCGGCGCCGTTGACGATCTTGATGATGAGGTGCCCGGACTTGGAATCGCGGACGGCCGAGGCCGCCAGGGGCCCCGGCCGAGCGGCCGGTTCGATCGTCGTCGCCAGGCAACTGTCTCCGCTGTTCTGGCCGAAGAGCCGCTGCACGTGATAATTGGCCGAGAGGAAGACCTCGGTGCCGTTGAAATAGATCAGATCTGGGTGCCATTGCGTGTGGTTTCTGCGGGCGAGCAGCGGCGCGTAAGAGGCGAAATGGACGATATCGCCGTTGCGCTCGAAGGCGGTCATGCCGGCGGCCTCGGCGATGGCCGAGCGCAGAGTGTTGCGCCGCCTGTCGCGATCGTGCGCTGCGTATTCACCGACATAGACCTTGGCGCTGCCGCGATCGTACTTGTCGTATCGCGACAGGTTGTCCCAGAACCACTGGGGCGACACGTAGTAGTGCTCATCCACCATAGGCAGCTTCAGATCTCTGGCGAAGGCCCATCCGTTGTCGTAATCCCGACCACCGGCGAAGGGACCGACCGTCCCGATCACGGTAATCTCCGGATGCTTTGCCTTCACGGCGTCATACACCATTTTGAATCGTTCCTTGAAGATGGGCGAGATTTCGTCTTCGTTTCCGACACCGAGGTACTTCAGACCAAATGGTTCCGGATGCCCGGCGGCGGCTCGCTTGGCGCCCCACCTCGATGTCGCCGGGCCGTTCGCCCATTCAATCAGGTCAAGAACATCCTGGATGTAGGCCGGCATCTCCTCCATGGGCAGGCCTTCCTGCCCCCTGCCGGGGGAACTGCCGGCGTGCTGGCAGCAGACGCCGGCCGTTACCACGGGCAGCGGATGGGCGCCGATGTCACGGCAGAACTGGAAGTATTCGAAGTAGCCGAGTCCCATCGTCTGGTGATAGCCCCAGGAATTCCGGCGGGCGCGCCGCTCCTGCACCGGCCCGACGGTTTCCTTCCAGTCGTAGTAGCGGCGTACGCCTCCTCCATGAACGAGGCAGCCGCCGGGGAAACGGACGAACTTCGGCTTGATATCGGCGATGGCCTGGGCAAGGTCGGCGCGCAGGCCATTGGGGCGGTCGCGGAAGGTCTTCTCGGGAAACAGGGAGATCATGTCCAGGGCGATGCAACCCGTTTCGTGCGCCAGCAGCACAAAGCGCGCATCATTGACGGTGCGCGCGGGCTTCAGCTTCGCGGTGTGCCGTGTCCACTGGCGGCCCTGGACCCGCATCGCAGCTTCCGCCAGCACCTCTCCGCTTCTGGACTCCAGGCGCAATGTGACGGGCATCGGCCGGCTGTTGTCGCCCCGGCCCCACATCTGTCCCATGAATGCCTGATAAGCCCAGAACGACGCTTCGTACGTCTCGCCCGCCCTGAGCGGGATACCGTCGAAGCCGCCGTTGGCGATGCCCACACCATCGCCGGGTCTTCGCACGGTCAGCAGGGCATAGTGCGGGTTGTTCTCATGGACTGGCCGCATTTCAGCCACGCCGACCGAGCCATCGCCGCCACCGCGCTTCTGAATATCCCAGAACGAGAGCGGATGCCAGTCCGGCTGTTCGGTGGGGCTGTACTCGAACGAACGGTTCTGAATCAGTTCGGCGTAAAGGCCGCCGTCGGCGGCGTAGTTGAGATCCTCGAAGAAGACGCCGAACAGATCGGGACTGATCGGCTTGCCAGGTTGGTCCAGTCTGATGTTGAGCTTTGCCTGCTGCCCCATCACAGCGGAAGAGAATAGAAGCCCCAACACCGCACCGCACCGCCATACAGCTCGAATGCCCGGTTTCATGCAGACCTCTTGGTAGGGGCCACGACATTTACTTAACACTGTTAATTAAGTGGCTCCAATCTACCTGATCGGCATGGACAGTTCAAGTGCAATCTTCGTCTGCGCGCGGCTTTTGTTCCCTGACAAAATCCGGGGTGGTCGGCGGAGCATCATGCGGAGTTGCTCACAGGCCTGCGGCCCGCCCACGTACAATGAAAGTGTTGCTGTCACCGCCACTTGCGTCATTCCGAGCGCAGCGAAGAACCTCTGCGTTCAATCGCCATGCCCGCCTGACTTTCAGAGCAGCCAGACAAAGCATCTATGCTCACGGAACAGCAGTGCATTGGACTGGCGCGGTTCCTGCGAGGGCGCGCGGGAATCCTTCGACGCCGCTTGAACTGGCGCTTGTATCCGACTGTCACGCCAACCGGCACCACACTCGCCGCCTCCGACCTGCGCCAAGGCGGCGCTCAGCGGAAAATCTGTTGTACGAAATAATACAGGTTGTTTCGCCAATGGGTTGGGTCGTGGCCATTGGAATCGACGTTCCAGACGTGCGGTACGTCCTTCTCCTTGAGATACGCATGCATGCCCTGGCTGATGCCGATCAGACCATCCTTGTTGCCGCAGGAGAGCCACAGCAACTTCAGTTTGGCCTTGGCCGCGGCGGGGTCGGGCACCAGTTCCGCGGGACGCTTTGTGTTGGGCGCTGACGAGAATCCGCCAACCCAGGCGAAGGTGTCCAGATGCGTCAACCCGAAGTTCAGCGACTGGCCGCCGCCCATCGAAAGCCCGGCCAGCGCCCGATGCTCGCGGTCGGCCAGGACGGAGTAACGCGACTCAATCGCAGGAATGACATCCTTCAGCAGATCGTCCTCGAATTTGGCAAACGCGGGAGCGGATCTCATGACGTCTCCGGTCGCCCGGTCGTCCTTCTGCGCTCGACCGTTCGGCATGACGACAATCATGGGGACGGCCTTGCCGTCGGCGATCAGATTGTCGAGGAGGATATTGGGAGTGGCGAATCGCTGCCACTCAGTCTCATCGCCGCCGATGCCGTGCAGAAGATAAAGCACCGGGTACTTCTTGTCTTTGGAGTAGCCGGGCGGCGTGTAGACATTCATCCTGCGAGTGGTTCCAACGGTCTTCGAGTCATACTCGATCATCTCGAGCTTGCCCCGCGCGACCCCGTCCTTCTTCGCGGCGATTCCCGCCGGAGGATCGGGATAAACCTGCTTGTCGTCCGGGCCGAGCACTATGGACCGACCGGCGCCGCGCCCGCCTTGGGCCAGGCTTTCCGGAACAAAAAGGGCGAGAACCAACAACCCGCCCAATAGAGACGGGAGCAAACGGTTGAATGGTCCGATCATGGTCAGTCTCCTTCAGTATTGGTTGCGCTGCACTCGGCCAGGTTTCACCTGGTCTTCAGTTTCAAGACTGTAATGGAGTAGGGCGGAAACTCGCGAGAGAAACTCGCGCTCAGGCCGCCAACCTTCTCCGTCTGCGGAACCAGCTTCCGAGGTTGCTCGATCGTGTTTGTGTCATCCAGGCCGGCGGCTTTCCGGTTCATCCGCAATCCGGGGCGTTCCATCGATCTGCAGGTTGACAGGTCTCGTCGAACCTGACGCGTTCACAACTTTGAGGTAGATCACGCCGGTTCCGCTGTCGCGAGTGGCACAAAAAAAGATTTCCCGAATCTGCCGTGGCGGAGGAGGACTGCCTCCGCGAAATGCCCGCGGCTGCCACTGTCGCATGGGGATGTTCTGCGAATCGGTGGCGAGAATCTCATCGCCGACCATCGTGCTGAACATCACCTGGGCATAATACGACGGCGAACCGTAGCTCGTCAGCGCATCGTAGCCGATCAAGTCGGAACTCCACTGCATCGACCGACCTTGTCCGGTCAATTGGCTGACATTGACCAGAAGCGGCGCATAGCAGGACAGAAGCACAATGTCGGAATTGCGTTCCATGCAGGTCATCCACGCCCCGTCCCCCAGCGCTCCGGCCATGTTCGGCGTGGGCGAACCGACGCGCGTCGCCCATTCGCCGCAGAATATCTTCGATTCATCCGTCCGCGAATAGGTGTCGTATTTCAGGGACTGCGCCATCATTTCCTCCAGTCCACGGTAGTAGTGCTCGTCCACCAGGTCCGGCTTGCGACTCTTGACCCAAAGGCTCTGCGGTTGTTCATAACCACACGAGGAAATGACCTTCAGTTGCGGGTACTTCTTCTTGATGGCATCATGGAACTGGGCATAGCGCCCGTCGTAAGTGCCGTTGCGGTCGGGGCCGCTGCGGTCGAACCAGTCTTCGTTGCCAATCTCCACATAGGTCAGCTTGAACGGTCTGGGGTGCCCATCCCTGGCGCGCCGCGCACCCCACTTCGTTGTTTCAGCGTCACCGATGAGATACTCGATTTCCTCGAGCGCTTCCTGAACGTACGGCTCGAGCTTCGGACCCGCCGGGATGACGCCGCCCTGGCCAAGGCAATAACCTGCAAAGACGCCCAGCAGGGGCTCCATGTCGAGATCCTCGCACCATTGGGCAAACTCGAGCAAACCCAGTCCATCGGTCGACCAGTAACCCCAGGGACTCGGATGGCCGGGGCGCTGCTCCACCGGACCAATGGTTTCCTTCCAGTTGAATCGCTGATTGAAGGCGTTGCCCTCGAGATAATTGCCACCGGGGAAACGCAGGAACCTGGGCTTCATCGCCGCCAGCGATTCCATGAGATCGACGCGGTTGCCGTTCTCGCGATTCTTGTAAGTGGGCGGGAAAAGCGACACATTCTGAAGCCACAGCGTACACGGGTTGCGGGTGGTGAGTTTGAATACGTTTGCCTTGGAGCCAGGCACGCCGCCGGTCTTGAGTGTCGTTTCGAATTTCTTCCATTCAGCGGCAAGTCCGGAAATATCGGCGCTGGCGAAGCTGGTTTTTCCATCAGCACTTTCAATGCTGACGGTCACGGGGCCGGTGAAACCGGCGGCCGCCTTGGCGAAGAATGACACGCGATAGGTGGTCTCGGGTTTGACGGGAATACCCCAGTATCCGCCGTTGGCAACGCCGGCCGGAGACGCCGCGGAAGCCGATGAGGCATCGACCTTGAGGCTGACGTTCAGATACTCGTTCAGGGGGTTATTCGTGTCGAGAACCATTACAGCGCCGCCGACAACGGTCCAGAACCTGGGTTGGGTGTTTGGCCGGAAAGTAACCGGGAGGTATTTCCCGGCCTCGTACGTTTCGGGTGTGACGCGAGGGACAATGGCGTCCGCCTTGAACGAACGGTTGCGGATCAACTCCGCATAGATGCCCCCTTCATAAGCGTAGTTGATTTCCTCCGTCATCAGTCCGTAGAGCATAGGGCTGACCTTGCCGGTGACCTTGCCCGCGTCGATCTTCAGCACCGTGGGACCGGTGGGCGCGACGGGAGCGGGCGGCGTAACGGCAGCAGGAGCGGGAGCGGCCGCAGGCGCTTCAGCGCTGGTCTGGGGAAGAATCTCAATGGCGCAGATTTGCGGGTTCTCGACTTTCGGCGTAAAGGTGACCTTCAACCTGCCATCGGTGACCTCCACGGGAACGGTCTCGACGTAGGCGCGGCAGAACCCGCCAGCCTTGACCCAGGGGTCGAAGTCCTTGAATTCCTTCCCGTGGAGATTGAACGAGAAAACGCGTTGTCCCGGCCCGGTGATTCCCTCGAACGTCTCCGCAAAGTGGAGTTTCACCACATACTTTCCGTTGGGTACGGACCAGGTGAAGCCGTCCATGCTGTAATGCTCAGCACGGTAGAGCTCGGGACTCTTCGTGTTGGCGATCTGAAGGTCCGGCCTCTCGATCGTCTGGCCACCCTCGAAACCCTGGTCCGCCAGCCAGATATTGCCCTCAGCGTCTTTGACCGGTTCGGACCTTCCGGCTTTGATGCGGATCATCTTGGCCGCAGGCGAATTCTGCTCGCGCCTGGCCACGATTTCTGTCTTGGCAAACTCCCCGACCTCTCGCGTGAACCTGATTTCATTGCGGTCGGCCGACAGCCTGCCGGTATAGGCGATGCGAATGTCCCGATCCTGAATGCTCAGCGTCTCCACAAACGATACGGTCTCGCCGTCCACCTTGCCTTCCTTGAGTTCGGCTTCGCGCTTGCGTTCACCGGCCTCGGAGCTGGCTTTCCCGGTCAGCTTTGCGCCGTCCTGCTGAAGCGTGAAGGTATACTTCTGGTGGCCGATCTGCGAGTCGAACTCGGATTTCCAAACGCCGGTGACATCCGCCGCAGCTGCTTTGGCGACAGGCGCAGGTGTTGGGGCGATTGCCTCGGGCGCCTTTGGATCGCTGGCGGGCGGAAGGGGCTGGTCGGCGAAGAGCAACGGCGCAAATTGGTGGAGGCTGCGCCGCCAGGACTGCCACTCGTGACCTGTTTCCGGCGATTCGTAGTAGTGGCTGTTGACTCCCGCTTGTTTGAGGGCGTCGGCGTTGGTCTTGGCGGAAGCCGCGCCGCGTTCGCGACCACCAAAGCTGAAAAAGACGACTTTGACCTTCTGTTTGAAGGCATTCATGTCTGCGACATCCGCCGGCGCGATGCTGCCGCCGCTGAAGACGCCGATGTGGGAGAACTTGTCGAGGTTGGCCAGCGTGATCTGCCGCGTCTGCATGCCGCCCATGGACAGGCCGGCCATGGCCCGGTGCGGCTGGTCGGTCATTGTGCGGAAGTTGGCATCGACGAAGGGAATCAGGTCGTCAATGAGAACCCGCTCGAATGCGCTGAAGTTGAAGCGGAATCCACCAGGGGCGCCGGCGGGGGTTGCCCCGGGTGCGCCGCCTGCGGACGGGGGACCGCCCGCGGGACGAATTGGAGGAGCACCGGGTATGTAGCTGTTGGCCATGACGATGATGAATGGCCTGGCTTTGCCGGCGGCGATCAGATTGTCCATGATCAAGCCGGCGTGTCCCTGGTTGCCCCAGCCAGTTTCATCTTCTCCGCCGCCGTGCTGCAGATACAGCACGGGATAGCGCCTGGAAGGATCCTTGTCATAATCCGGAGGCGTGTAGACGAAGCAGCGGAGCGTGGCGCTGGCGCTCTTGGAATAGTAAAGCACCTGTCGCAACTGACCGTGCGGGACATTCTTGAGGGCATAGAAGTCCTGATCGTTGGCCGGAATCTCCATGCCACTGCCCCAGCGGCTGCCACCGTAGAAGTACAAGCTGCCGGGGTCTGGAACCCCTGCGCCATCAATGACGAGCTGATAGTAGTGGAAACCCTCGTCCTGAGGCCGCGTGACGCCGGTCCAGGCCCCGTCGTCGCCCCTGGTCAGGGGATACTTGGCGCCTCCGAGAAAGTCGAGAACCACGCTCTGAGCCTGCGGCGCAACCACGCGGACGCGGACACGCCTTTCCGAGTTGACCTGGGGATACTGCTTGCCCGCCTGATTCAGAACCGATGGTTTGAAATCCTCCACCGGCTGGGTCGTCTGGGCAGGCACCGGGAGCCCGGCCACAAGGAGCAGAGCAAGACCAATAAACGAGCCTTTCATGGCGATACCTCCTCAAAATCCCGAAACGAAAGCGTCAAATACCGACACGGCTCGCACCGGCCGACTCGCGACCATCCTTCACGCCGGCTTGCCGACGCGCCTTCGGACACTCTCGAGCGTGATTCCATCTTCCATGGACCGAAGCTGCCGGACGAACGCAACTGCGGATTCCGGACCTATGACTGCCAGCAAACGACGGTGGAAGTCGCGGCTGAGGCGCCAAAGCTCGCTGA
>CAYSSA010000005.1:0-5191 GCA_964433485.1 uncultured Tepidisphaeraceae bacterium
GCATGACTCGTGCCGCGCTCTGCATGACTCGTGCTTCGCTCTGGATGACCCGTGATGTGCTTTGTTGGACGGGGGGCACTCGGGACTTGCCGGCCTCGTTGGGCGGGGCTTTGGGCCGGTGGGGGACCTGGGTCGGGCAACGGGGGTTCATCATTCTCGAACCAGTCGGCGGCGAGATCCACGAACTTGGGATTCTTCTGTTGAATCAAGGCCAGTTTCTTTGCCCGGCTCCAGCCTTTGATCCGTTTTTCGGCGGCGATCGCCTGCATGGGGGCCGGGAAGGTTTCGTAGAAGAGCAGGCGATCCACCTGATACTGCGAGGTGAATCCCTCGACGGTCCCGTTCTTGTGTTCCCACGTCCGCCGCCGAAGGTCGTTGGTCATGCCAAGGTAAAGCACGCCGCTCCGGCTCCCCATGATGTACACATACCACTCTTTCACGGCACGCATTGTACCTGATTCCCTGCCATCACCACGAAGACACGAACCTCAAATTCACCGAAGGAGTCCCCATGTCCGAGCGTAAATCCAAGTCGTCCCAGGCAAAGGTCGAAGTCGAGGCCGAAGCACAAACCAAAGGCGAGCCCAAGCCCAGGATCGCAGGCAGGAGCAAGGCGGCGGGGAAGACCCGGCGTCCGACGAAGATGGATGGGGAGCGGCCAACGAATCGGGAGGAGATTCGCAGGTGGCTGGAGCAATACACGGGCCTGAAACTCACCGATCAGGCGGTTTGTCCGGGGCACAACGCGCCGCTGGATTATCTGGAGCATTCGTTTCTGGAGGGCGGGTCGGACGTGGTGGTGTGGGCGCCGCGTGGAGGCGGAAAGACGACGCTGGGAGCGGCGGCGACGCTGATGGACCTGGTGTTCAAGCCGGGGTGCCAGGTGCGAATCCTGGGCGGGTCGCTGGACCAGTCGCTGCGGATGTGGGAGAGCCTGTGGCCGTGGTGGACGAGGCTGCACCAGCAGGTGGCGACGAAGAGGACCAAGGACAAGGTGGTGATCATGAAGAACGATGCGCGGGTGGGCGTGCTGACGCAGTCGGAGCGGTCGGTGCGCGGGATTCGGGTGCAGAAGCTGCGGTGCGACGAGGTGGAGCTGTTCAACCCGGATGTGTGGGAGGCGGCGCAACTGGTGACGCGCTCGATCACCTGCAATGGGCGGGCGGTCCGCGGCGTGGTCGAGGCGTTTTCGACGATGCACCGCCCGCACGGGCGGGTGCGGAAGAGGATCGACACGGCGAAGGACACGGGCAAGCCGGTGATCCACTGGTGTATTCTGGAGGTGCTGGAGAAATGCCCGGTCGAGCGTGAATGCGCCCACTGCCTGTTGCAGGTCGACTGCGGCGGAATCGCCAAGGAGAAGTGCAACGGGCACGTTGGCATCGACGACGCCATCGCCATGAAGCACCGGGTGTCGCGGGAGACGTGGGAGTCGGAGATGCTGTGCAAGCGCCCGAGCTCGCGGAACTGCGTGTTCGCGAATTTCTCGGAGGAGATTCACGTGCGCGAGTTCGCGCCGCTGGATCCGGGTTCGACGAAGCTGTGGCTGGGCGTGGATTTCGGGTTTCAGAACCCGTTCGTGTGCCTGTGGATCCGCGCTGATGAGCGCGGGGTGGCACACGTGATTGACGAGTATGTGCAGGAGCACAAGCAGATGCACGAGCACGTGGCGACAATTCAGGCACGTCCACACGGGCGGGTGTATCGGCTGGCCTGTGATCCGGCCGGCAAGAGTCGCAACGACCAGACGTCAAAGAGCAACATTCAGTTGCTTCGGGACGCGGGTTTTGCGGTACGGCACCGGGGCAGCGCGATTCTCGACGGCGTGGAGAAGATCCGCGCCGCCCTGGCGCCGGCGGCCGGGGAGCCGAGTTTGTTCGTGCATCCGCGTTGCAAGAGGTTGATCGAGGCGCTGGCGGAATACCGGTACAGCGAGGAGGACGATGAGGTGCCGCTGAAGGACGGGCGGCACGATCACTTGACCGATGCGCTGCGCTATTTCTACGTGAACTGGACGCGTGGGGATGTGAGGGAGTCGGGGTATTGATATGAGGAGGAAGGAGGAAGGAGGAAAGAGGAACGATGAAGGAGGAAGGATTGCATCGTTCATCGTTCATCGCTCATCGTTCATCGTTCATCTTCCCGATCCAGCCTCATTTTGGCGCCGGCTTGGTCGTGGGGGCGCTCGTGGGGGCGCTCGTGGGGGCGGGTTGGTTGCCGATGCGCTGGAGTTCGCGGAGTTTGTCGAGCTGGGTGGCCGAGAGGATGGTGGGGATCGCGGCGATGCGCTGCTGGAAGAGGGTCTTGGTCGCGGGCTCGTGGAGTTTGCCGAGTTCGGCCATGAGATTGAGGATGGCGGCGGAGGCCTTGTTGCGGCTGGAGGAGTCGTTTTCGGCGGCGACCCAGACGTTGAGCAGTTCGCGCATCTTGGCCAGTTCCTCCCTGGTGACGGTCATGTGGTAGTTGAGGGCGAGGAGTTTCTGTTTCTGTTCGTCGGAGAGGTCGATGGCCTTGGCGGTGTTGGTGATGTTGCTGGCGCGCCAGGCCAGCATGTGGGTCTGGATTTCGCGGCTTGAGACCCAGCGTTCCATGAGGTCGTAGGAGTAGTTGAGGTCCACATCGTGGACGCCCTTGGCCTGGGAGTAGGAAGCGGACAGCAGAACGTCGTTGTGGCGGGCGCGAATGCCACCGGAGCTGGTGCGGCGGATGGGTTCATCGCGGCCGGAGGGATTGTTGCGGCCCGCTCCACCGCCGCCACCGCCGGGCCAGCGTCGTTCGCTGCCGGCGACAAAGGGCCTGCTGGCGGGCGGCGACCAGGCGCCGCGGCGCGGTCCGGTGTCGGTGACCTCCTCCGGTGCCAGCACGATGGGCCTGGCGGGGTTGAGCGCGAACTGCCAGACGGCCCAGAGACCGATCAGCAGCACTGCGAGTACGATCAGGGCGTTGACCCAAGTGGGGATATTCCGTTGACGCTGGTCTGGATGACTCGAACTGGTTGTCATGGTAATGCCGTATCCTCCGATGCCGGGGGAGATCACTTGCCCCAGGCGATCGGTTTTCGCACCTGCCAGGGATCCACGAATTCGGGATCGCCCGGTTTGGGCTGCCGTTTCACCGGCACCTTGTTGTCCACATGGAAATCGAGATAGAGCTGGTTGGATCGGTTCTGCAAACCGTGGCGATAGGGCTCGATGCGCTCGAAATCGGTCTTGGTGATGGTCAGCGTGGTGGGATTGATCTCGCACTCCATGTAGTAATCGAAGTAATCGACCTTTTTTTCGCCCATGACCACGATCTCGCTGTCCATGGCCTCGGGAATCTGCTTGCCGTAGCGGACGTTCTCGTAGATCAGGTGCTTGTTAAGGATGTAGGAGTGTTTGTTGAGCCAGGGATCCTTGTTGTTGCTGGGAAGCCAGGGGTCGGTCACGTCGAGCTGGCCGATTTCGGTGTCCACGACGCAGAGCATGACCTTGGGATTGGGGATGGCGGGCTTGAAGGCGACGGTGGTCCAGCGCTGATCGAGGGGCATATTGGTGCCGAGGCCGTCGGGGTAGCCGTCTTTGTCGGTGCGGACCTTGCCGACAGGGAAGGGGATTCCCTTGTTGTCCTGGGAATACATGAGCAAGACCATGCCGATCTGCTTGAGGTTGGACTGGCAGGTGATGACTTCGGCCTGCTTGCGGGCTTTGGTCAGAGCCGGCAGGAGCATGGAAATGAGCACGGCGATAATGCCGATGACGACGAGGAGTTCGACGAGGGTGAAACCCCGCGACCGAGAGGTTGTTTGGGTCGTGTTCATGGTCTGGCCCTGTTTCATGTTCCCGGCATCCTGCCGCCGGTAATGGCTTAACCTGAGACTCCATACGCTCCCAAGGGCCTTTCTGTTACGTTCAAACGCCCGAGGGGTTGGATTGTTTCGGCGATATGTCCTTATATCGCACCGGATTGTAGTACCGGCGGCGTGCGACTGGCGTTGCCAAGGGGGTGCAATTAGGATGTGGGGATGAGTTCCAAGTGCTTGGCTGGCGTGATCTTCGATATGGATGGGGTTCTTCTGGACTCCGAGCCGTTTATTGCAGAGGCGGGATGCCGTATGCTGGCCGACCGGCACGGCATCAAAGCATCGCACGCGGATTTTCTGCCGTGTGTGGGGATGGGCGAGGACAGGTTTCTGGGTGGGGTAGCTGCTAAGTATGGGAAAACACTGGACTTGCCATCAGACAAGGTCTACACGTACACGATTTATCTGGAGCTGATCCGGGGCAAGCTGGGACCATTGCCGGGGGCGATTGAGTTTATTCGTAGTTGTAAGGCTCGAGGGTTGAGGCTGGCGGTGGCCAGCAGCGCGGACCGGATGAAGGTGGACGGCAATCTGTCGGAGCTTGGATTGAGCGGGGCGACGTTTGACGCGGTGGTCACGGGGAGCGATGTGGAACGAAAGAAGCCCGACCCGCAGATATTCGAGGTGGCGGCGAGGCAGATGGGCTTGAGGGCGGAGCAATGCCTTGTGGTGGAGGATGCGGTGAGCGGGGTTCAGGCGGGCAAGGCGGCCGGGGCGAAGTGTCTGGGGTTGAGCACGAGTTTCACGGCTGAGGCGTTGAGACAGGCCGGGGCGGACTGGACGGCGGCGAATCTGGCCTGCGCCCCCGCGGAGGCGACGGGGTGGTGAGGAGTTTGGGGGTCATTGGTGTAAGTCATGGGTCGGGGTCCGCGAGAGACGATCGCGGCCTTGGGGTGTGATGTTTCTTGGTGAGCAAGGGTGTGCCGGAGTACCGGCACCACGGGCTGGAAGCCCGTGCCACCAGGGGGGTGAGGTATTACGCAGATGCGGGAGTGCCGGCACCACGGGTTGGAAGCTTGTGCCACTGGGGGGCGGGCGGGCGGATGTGCCGGCCGGGGAGATGGTGATGCCGCTGAGGTAGAATCCGTTGGGATGTGGTTTGCCGGGCGGTCGCGGGGGCTTATACTGTGGGTTTGGGAGTTGAGCCGTGAGCACGCGCAAGAGAAAGATCCGGCGGTTGGCGATGCAGGTGTTGTACCTCTGGGACTCGAACCAGGAGGCGGACCAGGCGTCGGCGGCGCAGGCGGTGATGGAGGGATCGGACGATGAGGGGATGCGTGAGGAGGCGGTGCGGATGGCGACGTCCGCCTGGGAGTTTCACGGCGCGGCGGACGAGTGGGTGAACCGACT
>CAYSSA010000005.1:5236-17111 GCA_964433485.1 uncultured Tepidisphaeraceae bacterium
CGGATGTCGGTGTGGGAGATGACGAACACGACGACGCCGGCGAAGATTGTGATTGACGAGGCGATTGAACTGGGCAAGGAGTTTTCGACGGAGAACAGCCCGGGTTTTCTGAATGGGGTGCTGGACGCGGTGTTGAGGGAACACCGCGCGTTGACGGGTCGGCCTGGGGAAGTTGCGGTGGAGCACAAACCAATAGAGGGCTGATCGATGGCGTTTTTCTGGAAGACGGTTGACAAGCTGAAGGGGGCGTTGAGGAAGACGTGGCAGGTTCTGAATACGGACATCGGAACGCTGTTCATTCCTGGGCGTCAGATAGACGAGAAGTTTTTGTCGGACGTGGAGGAGAAGTTCATCCAGGCGGACATGGGTGTGAAGAACGTGGAGCCGCTGGTGGAGGCGGTGCGGGAGAAGTGGCGAGCGGGGAAGATCAGGAACGCGGAGCAGGCGCGCGAGGTGATCAAGGAGCAGTTGTTGGCGACCTGGCCGGAGGCTGATCGCGAGCTGCGTTTCGCGGCGGCGGGTCCGACGGTGTTTCTGGTGGCGGGAGTGAACGGGGCGGGCAAGACGACGAGCATCGCGAAGCTGGCGTGGCTGTTGAAGAACCAGATGAACAAGAAGGTGATGGTGTGCGCCAGCGACACGTTTCGAGCGGCGGCGGTGGATCAACTGACGATCTGGGCGGGGCGGATCGGGGTGGAGATCGTGAAGCACCGGATGGGCGCGGACCCGGCGGCGGTGGCTTATGACGCATGCGAGGCGGCGAAGACTCGCGGCGTGGACGTGTTGCTGGTGGACACGGCCGGGCGGCTGCACACGCAGGACCATCTGATGAGGGAGCTGACGAAGATTCGGGATGTGGTGGCCAAGCGGATCGAGGGGGCGCCGCACGAGGTATTGCTGGTGCTGGATGCGACGGCGGGGCAGAACGCGTTGAACCAGGCGCGCAATTTTGGCGAGGCGATCCGAGTATCGGGGATCATGCTGGCCAAGCTCGACGGCTCGGCCAAGGGCGGGGTGGTGATTGCGATTCGGGACCAGTTGAAGATACCGGTGAAGTTCGTGGGGCTTGGAGAGACGCCGGAGGACATTGAGACGTTTGAACCGAAGCGGTTTGTGGAGGCACTGTTCCAGGGCGTGTCGTGAGCCGGAGGGAGGCGGGGCGGTATAATGTAATTGGAGGACAGGCATGGCAACGGCGCATGCGGTTGTGTCCGCGAGATCGTTGGCGGAGTCGGCGGGCAAGGGGCCGACGCGGCGGAGGGTGCTGGGGGCGGCGGCGGCGGCGGGTGCGCCGCTGGTGGTTCCGCGGCAGGTGCTGGGTGGAGCGGGTTTTTCGGCGCCAAGTGAGACCCTGGCGATTGCGGCGGTGGGGATCGGGGCATGGGGCAGCATTATCTGGCCGGGTGCCGCGGGGCGCGGGTGGTGGCGTTGTGCGATCTGGACCACGAGTTAGCCGGGCCGGTGTTTGCGCGGTATCCGGAGGCGTCGCGGTATCGGGACTATCGGGAGATGTTCGATGTGGAGGCGGGGCATTTTGACGCGTTGATCATCGCCACGCCGGACCACACACACGCGATGATTTTGATGGCGGCGTTGTCGCTGGGGAAGCACATTTACTGTGCCAAGCCTGTAACGCACACGATCGGCGAGGCTCGGCGGGTGCGGCGGGCGGTGGGCGGGTTGCGGGGGATAGTGACGCAGACGAGCGTGCAGTCGGCGGGATCGGAGGCGGCGCGGAGCACGGAGGAACTGCTCAAGTCCGGATTGATCGGCCCGGTGAGGGAGTTGCATATGTGGTGCGACCATCCTTCGTACCCGTGTTCGCGACTGCGGCCGCTGGAAGCGGAGGAACCGCCGCCGGGGATGGACTGGGAGTTGTGGCTGGGCCCGGCGCCGTGGCGGCCGTATCACTCGGCGTATCATCCGTGGAAATGGCGACCGTGGTGGGATTTCGGCGCGGGGACGGTGGGGGACATGCTGTGTCATCGGATTCATGTGGCGTTCGAGGCGCTGGAGCTGGGATCGCCGGCGGTGGTTCACGGCAGCGGATCGACGGTATGCGACGAGCACAACCGGCGTTATGCGACGCCGGAGTGCCAGTCGGGGGCGAACACGGTGACATGGGAGTATCCGGCGCGTGGCAAGCTGCCGCCGCTGACCATGCACTGGTACGACGGCGGCATGAAGCCGTCGCGGCCTGTCGAGCTGGACCATTCGCTGCCGATGCCGCGAAACGGGATGATGTTCGTGGGAGAGAAGGGGAAGTTGCTGGCAGGGTCGAACGGGGGGAGTTTTCCCGGCGGTCGGGGCCTGGCGGGCGGGCTGCTGTTGCCGGAGGAGCGATTCAAGGGAGTGTCGCAGCCGGCGCGGACGATGGAGCGTGTGGAGGATCACTATGGCGCGTGGATGCGCGCGTGCAGGAGCGGATTGCGGACGGCGTGTCCGCTGGAACTGGGGTGCGAGATGACGGAGGTGGCGCTGCTGGGGGCGTTGGCGCTTCGGACGGGCCGGCTGCTGGAGTGGGATGCGGCGACGATGCGCGTTGCCAACAGCGCGGCGGCGGGCGAGTGGATCGATCCGCCGGGGCGAGGGGGCAAGTCGTGGCAGGCGTGGTGAACGGCCGGCAGCCCCGGGCCGCACGACTGATTGTATATGAGAATACTACGTGTGTGTTGTCGGGGCGAGCCGAAGCATGTCCGCGTCGGGTTGAGTCACTGGTGGAGGGAGGATGCGATGAGCCGCCGGCCGAGCCAGGTGAGCGCGACCACGCTTGCGCCAAGGGTCGCGGCCATGAGAGTCAGGAGGAGCGTGCCTTCGAGCATGTCGTCGTAGCGCAGCATATGGACCCAACCCATGAGTCTTGGAACGAGCATCGGCGGGCGCAGCGGAGACACCAGCACCGCGGCGGACACCTCCGTCATCGCCAGGACCATGGCCAGCAGCGCCGAGCCGAGCAGAAACGGCCAGCCAAGCGGCCAGACCACGCGGCGCATGGTGTGCCAGGGGTCGGCGCCGTCGAGGGCGGCCATTTCGCGGAGTCCGCGCCAGGCCCCGCCGGTGGTTGAGAAACCGGCGACGAGTCCGATCCAGCCGAAACGGCCGACGCAGGTGATGGCCATGATGGCCGGGCCGTTATAGATTGCCTGCCAGAAGGGGCCGTCGCGGTTGAAGAGGCGGATGTCGGCGATGGCGAGAATTTCGCCGCCCATGAGGAATGCGGCGAGCGCCACCAGCAGGAGCAGCGGTCGGACGCGGACGGCGGCGAGCATTGCCAGGGCCAGGGTGGCGGCGCCGGCCAGGGCGCCATAGAAGAGCGTTCCGAGGACATCGTCGCCGGCCCAGAGCCAGACTCGCAGGAGGGCGTTGTGGCCGGCGCCGTCGGTTTGCCAGCGATGAGGGGAGATGGAAAGGGCCATGGCGGCGATGGGGGCTGCGACGGTCAGAATCCAGAGCATGGTTGTCAGCAGGATGGAGGTCGCGCGGGCGCGGAGGCATTCGGGAAATCCGCCGACTTCGAGCGATTCGGCGAATCGGGCGCGGCGCAGAAGGAACACGCCGGCGGCGGTCAGGCCGGCGGCCAGGAGGATCATGGGGAGGGCCGTTGCCAGGGCGGCGCCGGCACGCTGGGCCTGGTTGTCGGCGTCGCGGCCGGAACCGCCGACGACGCCGGCGATATTGGCCACCCGATCGCCGGAACCGACGCCGCTTTCGAAGACGGTGCGCACTTCGGTGGAGATGACGACGATGCCGGTGCGTTCATAGACGGCGAACTCCTGCGCCGCCAGCGCCATGGTCATGGCGAACGACGCGGCGATGGGGGCGATCAGCAGGCGCCAGGTGATGCGCCAGAGCGCGCCGTCCAGCATCGCCGCCTGCTGGACGTGGGAATCGAGCCCGCGCAGCGCCATACCGACGACCATCGCCGGCAGCGCCCAGAGCCATGAAGCGAGGGTCCAGATGCAGCGGAGAATGTCGGCGGCCGAGCCGGGTTCGGGCACGAGGCCGCAGAGTCGCAGGGCTTGCACCCAGCCGTAGGTGTAGGCCACCGACGGCATCACCAAGCCCAGCGGCAACAGAAACAACAGTGCCTTGGCAAGGGTGCCGCGTCCGCGCCCGACCACCACGGCCGCCGGCAGGCCCATCAGCACCGCCAGGGCGGCGGCGCTGCCGTTGTAGAGGAGGGTTCGGGCCAGGAGTTTCCAGCGAAAACCATCCCAGTGGACTTGCCGCCAGAAGTCCCATGATCCCATTTCGAGCAGGAGCCAGATGAGCGGCGCTGCGCAACAGATTCCGATCATGAGCCAGAGCGCAATCCCCGCCGCGCGCGCGAACCATGCCCCGCCATGGGATGGTCCTGATCTGTCGGGTTGAGCGAGTGCCTGGTTCACATGACCTCGTGCCGGCGGCTGGGCGCCGGGCATCAATGGCCCGCAATGGTAACCTCTTTGTGCCGGAAGCACCCGACCAGATGGTCGTTGACCATACCGGCTGCCTGCATGTAGGCGTAGCAGATGGTGGAGCCGACGAAGTTGAACCCGCGCTGTTTGAGTGCCTTGCTCATGGCATCCGACTCGGGCGACTTGGCCGGGAGTTGAGACAGGGTGCGCCAGCGGTTGCGTTTTGTCCGGCCGCCGACGAATGTCCAGATGTAGGCGTCGAACGAGCCGAATTCGCGCTGAACCGCGAGAAACGCCCGGGCGTTGCGGATGGCGGATTCGATTTTGAGGCGGTTGCGGATGATTCCCGCGTCGGCCAGAAGGCGTCTGATCTCGGCCGGGCCGTATTCGGCGACGATGGCCGGATCGAATCCGTCGAACGCCGTGCGGTATGCCTCGCGCTTCCGCAGGACGGTGTCCCAACTGAGCCCAGCCTGGGCCGCGTCGAGCACGAGGAACTCGTAGTGCCGCCGGTCATCGTGAAGCGGCACGCCCCATTCGGTGTCGTGATAGGTGATGGCATGTTCGCTGAGGGCCCATCCGCAGCGGGTGATACGTGAGGTACGTGGCATGGTGCTTCTCCGGGAGATAGTAGGCCGCTACCTCGGCACGGCAATTTTCTGCAGTGCTTCCTCGATGATGTGCTCGTTTTTGGCGCCGCCGTACTTGGCTTTGGTGTCCAGGGCGATGCGGTGGGCGAGGACGGGAATGGCGAGGGCGCGAACGTCGTCGGGGGTGATGTAGTCGCGGCCTTGAATGATGGCGCTGGCCTGGGACATGCGGTAGAGCGTCAGGGAGCCGCGTGGGGACAGGCCCAGGCGCAGGCGGGGGTCGGTGCGGGTGGATTCGACGAGGCGGACGATGTAGTCGGCGACGGCGGGATCGACTTTCACGGTCTTCACCTGCGATTGGAGCGCAAGGACTTCGGGGCCGGAAATCACGGACTCCAGGGCCTCGAAGGGGTGCCGGTCGTTCTGGCTGAAGAGCACGTCGATCTCGCTGGCGCGGTCGGGGTAGCCGAGGGTGATGCGCACGGCGAAGCGGTCGAGTTGCGCCTCGGGGAGGGGATAGGTGCCGTGGAACTCGACGGGGTTCTGCGTGGCGATGACGAAGAAGGGCTGGGGCAGGTCGCGGCGTTTGCCCTCGATGGTGACCTGGTTCTCGCTCATCACCTCCAGCAGGGCGGACTGCGTGCGCGGGGATGTGCGGTTGATTTCGTCGGCCAGCAGGACATTGGCGAAGACCGGTCCTTCGCGGAATGTGAAGGTGCCGTCGGTGGGGTTGTAGAAGCTGGAGCCTGTGATGTCGGCCGGCAGCAGGTCGGGGGTGAACTGGACGCGGCGGAAGACGCCGTCGATGCTGCGGGCCAGGCTCTTGGCCAGAGTGGTCTTGCCGGTGCCGGGGACATCCTCGAGGAGCACATGCCCGCCGGCCAGCATGGCCGTGAGCAGGAGTCGGATGCTCGAGTCCTTGCCCTTGATGACACCGGCGAGATTTCGCTCGATCTTTTGGACACTGCGGGCAAAGGGGCTTTGGGCGGGGATGGCGGGCTGGGGTTGCAGGGTCACGGTGCATCCTTTCTGTCTACGATAGTAGTTTTATTCGCGGGAATCTGAATCCTGTCAAGCAGGCCGCGCAATTCGTCGGTCGCGGCGGACACATTTCCAGCACCGAACCGCGTTTGCGTGTAGTTCTCCACAAAGAGTCGCAGGCTGTTGATGTTGGCGGGCGGCGAGGGGAGCGAGGCCAGATGGCGTGCCCATGTTTCGCTGGGCGGGCAGGGAACATCGAGGCGTTTGAGAAGTTGCTCGAACGCGGCGGCGAGGGCGGCCAGATCGGGGCTGGGGCAGGCGTAGGCGTCGTCATCGACAGGCGGGGCGTGCCGCCGACGTTTCAGGAAGATGCGCGCCCACTGAATGGCGATGATGAACCCGACCAGCACGGCCACACCGGTCAGAAACGTGCCGACCGTCAGGCCGCCGAGCCAGTCGGCCAGGGCGGCGGCTGCGTCGACGATCCGTTCCCAAGTTTTTCGCCAGAATCCGACGGGGGCGAACGCCTGCATGGGCAAACCGGCCGGTGGTGTGGCGTCGAGGGTGATCCAGCCGACGCCGTCGATCCATGCCTCGGCCCAGGCGTGCGCGTCGCGGGCACGGACGATGATTGAGTTTTTGCCGTCGGGTTCGTGCGCGTAGTAGCCGACCACGTATCGCGCCGGGACGCCGGCCGCACGAAGCATGATGACCGCGGACGAGGCGAAATACTGGCAGTGGCCGGGGCGTTTGTTGAGGATGAAGTCGGAAATGCGATCTCCCATGGGCGGATTGATTTTGAGGCTGTAGGCATTGTTGGCGCTGACGAATCGTGTGATGATGTCGGCCTTTTTCGCCGGATCGTCGGTGTCCTGGACGAGTTTGCGTGCCAGTTGGACGACACGGGGGTCGATATCTTCCGGCACCGCAAGGCAGCGTCGGCGTTGCTCGTCGGAGATCGGCGGGCACAGAGGGCCCTGGTGGTCGGACCTGGGCGGTAGGACGACTTCGTAGACGTATTCGGGGTCGGCGCGCAGGCCGCTGCGCGCGTTGCGGGATTGCGGATCCCAGGCGGCCTGGGCGGTGGTGATGGGTGCGATGCCGGCGGAGTTCAAGGGCAGATAGAGCAAGCCGAGGTTGTCCACCCAGCGGGTGAGGGTGAGTCGCTTGCCGGGGGCGGCGGCGTTGAGATCGGCGCGCGTGGCGGGAACGAAGTCGATGCGGTCGTAGACCGGGCTCCAGCGGTTGTTGGAATAGGTGTCGAAGGTCAGGCCGCGCAGATGTTGTTCGCCGACAGCGCCGCTGATGCGCATGACTCGCAGCGGAGAGGGGGCGGCGTCGCTGCCGGCGCTGAGGAAGGGGGCTGTCGAGACGCCGGCGCCGGCGGAGCCGGGGGATTGTCTCATCAGCGGCGCGAGCGTGATGTGGTCGAGGAGGTTGCCGAAATACCGGTAAGCGGAGATGCCGCCAAGGGCGACCAGAAACGAGCAGCCGATGGCCGCGAGTCGTACGGTTCGCACCGACCAGCGTGTGCCGGGGTGTTCGACGGCCGGCCGATGCGTGCGATAGTCGCGCATGGAGAAGATGGCCAGGCCGATGAACAGGGGTGTCAGCCATTGGATATAGGTCGGTTCGGGCGTGTTGGTGGCGGCGGCGAAGATGAGCCCGGACAGGACCAAGGCCTCGCCGCGAAGCGGAAAGCGCTCGCGGCGCCGCCAGCACTGGATGGCCAGTTCGACGGCGCAGAGGCAGCCAAACAGGTTGGTGTAATCGAGCTTGAGGAACATCCGCCGCAGGCCGCGATACTCGGCGCCGCTGGTGAGGATGACTGCGAGAAAGAGGACGAAGCGGATGGTCCACACCAGCAGGGGCATGTTGGGCAGCCGGCGCGAGGCGACGTGGGATGCGACGATCAGCGTTGCCGCCAGAAGCAACACCGCCGGCTGCGTGGCCACGAGCATGAGAGCGGCGATGGCCACCAGCGCGGCGGCGGTTGTGGCCAGGGAAGCGCGATGGGCCGCTGGTGGAGCCGTCACAGTTCCTCGATGCCGCGCTGCACGTCGGCGTTTGACAGAACGGGTATGGGGCCGATGACATCGCTGTCGGCGATCGGGCTCAGGGCGCAGTCGCCTTCGCGGACGATGACCACCTTCACCCCCGCGCCGTTTTGCGCCAGGCGGTGGACGAAGGCCCGCCGGGTGTCGTTCCAGTCGAGGAAGACGCAGATGACGGTGGTGATCCTGGACAGGCTCTCCATGATTTCGGGTTCGATGACCTCGAATGGCTCCTGCGGGTTTTCATCGACACATGCCAGGATGTCGAGAATCTGGTCGAGATAGGCGAGGCTCCGGCCGGCCGTCAGGTGATACAGGTTTGGTCCGGCCGCGAAGATGTCGACGAGGTATTCCTGGCGGGCCATGAAGTCGGAGATGGCGGCGGAGAGGGAGACCGCGTGTTCGAAGCTCTGGCGCATGGCCGGTGTCGCGTTTTTCGGGATGTGCGTGTCGAGGATGACGGCGACGCGGAGGAAATACTCGTCGCGGTATTCGCGGACGATGGGCCGACTGAGCCGGGCGGTGGCCCGCCAGTCGATGTCGCGGACGTTGTCGCCTTCGCGGTATTCGCGGTCGCCGATGAATTCGAAACTCTCGCCGAGGTTGCTGGCCAGCGCGACGCCGCCGGGGTGGTAGCGTCGGCCGGTGGGAAGCCGCAGCCGCGCCAAGCGGGTGAATTGCGGGTAGACCATGAGGGGTCGCTGTTGTTCGAAGCGTCGCGAGGCGAGCAGAAGGAAGGACGGAAAGTCGCTCTCGACGCGGATGCCGTTGAGTCGGTACACGCCTCGCTTCCAGCAGTGGAGTCCCAGGCGCACGCGGGTTTTCTCGCCGAGTCGCAGCGCGGGCACGGGGACACCGTCCTCCGGATCGGCCGCCACCCCGCGCGGCAGGCGATGCGGCAGGACGTAGAGATCGACCGCCAGCCGGCCGAGTTGCTCGACTTCGACATCCACCGGAAGCGTCTGGCCGGCGCAGACACGGTCCACATGCTCCGCGCGGACGTGGACTTTCGGCCGGAACAACCGCGCGCAAACCAGGGCGACCAGCCACAGTCCCGCGACGTAAGACGATGGTATGTAGCCCTGGATTTGCAGAGAGGCGAAGCCGTAGCCGATGAAGATGCCGCTGGGCCAGAAGAACCACCGCCCCGCGCGGGTCAGGCGTTGCACGTAGACTCGCCAGATCCAGCGGAGCAGGGAACTGCTCATCACCGGCGGATTGTCGATGTCCCTGGCGGGAGAGAAATGGAACCGCGCCGACTCCATGCCGCTTGACCCCAATGATGCCGGAACTCCGCCGCCCACGCCGCACCCGACGGCGTGGTGAAGGGTGCCGAAGGAATAACCGTTTGGACCGGGGGAATCAAGGCGATTGTCTCATGATCGGCTCCGGTGTAGGCTCCGGACATGCGACACTGTTTCCTGCCCGTGGCGCTGTTGCTGATGGCGGCCGCGCCGGCGCCGCGGCCGCTGATCAACGCCCACTCGCACAATGATTACGAGCGTCCGCGTCCATTGGTGGATGCGCTGGAATGCGGTTTCTGCTCGGTGGAGGCCGACGTATACCTGATCGGGGATCAACTGATGGTGGCGCATACTCCGGTGGGCATCCGCCCGGGCCGAACGCTCGAGTCGCTCTATTTGGCGCCGCTGGCGGCGCGAGTGCGCGCCAATGGCGGGCGGGTCCACCGCGAGGGGCCGACAATCACTCTGCTGATCGACCTCAAGACCGATGGTCCCGCGTTGTATGCGGCGTTGCGTCCGGTTCTACAGAAGTACGCCGAGATGCTGACGCGATACGCGGATGGCAAGGTCGAGGAGAAGGCCGTGACCATCATTCTTTCGGGCAATCGCCCGATTGAACTGCTGGCTGCGGAAAAGGAGCGGCTGGCGTTCATCGACGGCCGGCTTGAAGACCTGGAGACCAATCCTCCGGCGACGCTGACGCCATGGATCAGCGGGAACTTCGCGCAGAGTTTCAAATGGCGCGGTCAGGGGGAGATGCCCGCCGACGAGATGCGGAGACTCAAGTCGCTTGCAGGCAAGGCCCACGAACAGAATCGGCGCATTCGGTTCTGGTCCATTCCCGACCAGAGCGCCGGCTGGAGGGCGATGCGGTGCGCGGGGGTGGACCTCATCAATACCGACAAGCTTGAAGGGCTGCGGGATTTTCTGATTAACGGGCCATCCGATGAATAGGGCGGCAGAGTCAGATCGATGTTTCTCAAACTCGATGGAGCAGGGATTCTCGCAGCGGCCAGTTGCGTACGGGCGTGAGGGCCACTTTTTCCACCCTCACACTCTGCCCGGGCCGTCATCCTTCGCCACCTGCTGCGTCGAGGGCACGACCAGCACCTGTGCGGCTCGAGTGTCGTTCACAGTCACGACCTTGGCAACGTAGCGTCCGATCGGCACCGAGTCGCCCGCCTTGGGCCAGCGGCCGAGCTTCTGGGTGAGATAGCCGTTGAGTGTATCGACGCTGGCGTCATCGAGATCGGCGGCCGCCAGTTGGAGGCGATCGCGCAGGTCGTGGATGGGGAACAATCCGGAAACGCGGTAGTTCTCGCCCTCGGGCACAAACGCGGCCTCGGTTGCGGTGTCGAACTCGTCCTGGATGTCGCCGACGATTTCCTCGATGACGTCTTCGAGCGTGACGATGCCGCGGGTCGTGCCGTATTCATCCACCACGATGGCCATGTGGATGTGGCTGGTTTGGAACTGCCGCAGCAGTTTGGGCACCGCGAGCATCTCGGGAACGAAAAGGATGTCGCGGCGTATTTTGCGGAGGTCGATGTCGCCGGAGCCGATGACGTGGACAGCCGAACCGGGCAGGCCGTCGATGATGGCGATGGCCTCGCCATCGGGGGTGTTGGCATCGGCGAAGCGCAGCCTGCCGGGAATGAGCTGAAGGTGATTGAAAAGGTCCTTCATGTGGACCAGTCCGATGACGTGATCGATGTCGCCATCGACCAGCGGCAGGCGCGTATAGGCGGATTTCTGCACTGTGCGCAGCATGTCGCCGACGGGCTGGCCGATGTGCAGGAAATCGACCTGTGTGCGCGGGGTCATGATTTGTCGGACCTTGAGGTCGCCGAACTCGAAAGCCGAGGTGAGGATCTGCTGTTCGGAGCCGGAGGCGATGGTGCCTTCCCGCACCGCCTGCGTGAGGAGCGTTCGCAGTTCCTCGGCGGTGTGGGGCAGTTCGTGGCCGTGGCCGCCCACGTCGGTGCCTGTGTGGCGGAGCACCCAGTTGGTGACGCCATTGAGAGCGGCGATCGCGGGATAAAAGACGTAGGTGAAGCCGATCAGGGGGATGGAAAGCGGTCCGATGACCCTGTCGGCGGCGAGGATGGCCCAGTTCTTGGGGGCCTGTTCGCCGATGACGATATGCAGGGCGGTGGAGACGGCGAAGGAAAGGGAGAACCCGATGATATGACTGGCGCCGGGGGGAAGCTGCGTCCATTTCAACGGCGCGGCGAGCACCGAAGAGACGAGCGGTTCGACGACCGCGCCCAAGGCCAGCGACGCGATGGTCACGCCCAACTGGCAGGCCGACAGATAAAGGTCGAGCCTTCGCTTGACCTTCAGGCCGACCCTGGCCATTAGCGACTTCTCGGCCTGGACTTCCAGGCGGGAGACGCGGGCGGAAACAGCGGCGAACTCGGTGGCGACGAAGTAGCCGTTGAGCAGCACCAGTGCCAGGGTGACGAGGATTTGCAGAAACATGACCACGGTAGTGTTCGCATCGCCGCCCTGGGGCGGATCGGCCAGACAGGATACCGCCCGAAGGCGGCAGGACAAAAGGGCGAGGTTAGAGGGTCAGTTGCGTTCGCCGACGTCCAGACGATACTTCC
>CAYSSA010000005.1:17210-17976 GCA_964433485.1 uncultured Tepidisphaeraceae bacterium
CTTCCAGGGCCTGATCGAGCGGGAGAGGTTTGTCGGCCCCGGGATCGGAGGAAACGGGCGTGGCGGGCCGCGTCGCGTTGAAGCCGATCACCGACTCGGGCAAGTCCTCGACATCGATCTGCGGCCGCCGACAGAGGACCACCGCGCGTTCGATGGCGTTCTCCAGTTCGCGTACGTTGCCCGGCCAGTCGTAGCGCTGGAGTGCAGCCAGGGCCGCATCGGTGAAGCCCAGGACGTTCCGCCCGGTCTCGCGAACAAAATTCCTGAGAAAGTGGTTGGCGAGCAGGGGAATATCGCTCAGTCTTTCGCGCAAGCCGGGCAGTCGGATGTTGACGACGTTGATGCGGTAGAACAGATCCTGGCGGAATCGGCCCTCGGCCACGAGAGCGGCCAGGTCGGTGTTTGTGGCGAGGATGACCCGCGTGTCCACGCTTCGTGTTTCGGCGCTGCCGACCGGCTCGAACTGGCGTTCCTGCAGCACGCGGAGCAGCTTGACCTGCATTGCGGGGGAAGCGGAATTGATCTCGTCCAGGAAAATGGTGCCGCCGTCGGCCGCGAGAAAGCGGCCGGGCTTGTCGGCGATGGCGCCGGTGAAAGCGCCTTTGACGTGGCCGAAGAGTTCGGATTCCAGCAGCGTTTCCGGCAGGGCGCCGCAACTGACTTCGACGAACGCCTTGTCGCGTCGTGGGGAGCGGTGGTGGATGGCTCGAGCGAGAAGGGATTTGCCCGTGCCGCTCTCGCCGGTCATGAGGACGGTGGTGCGGCT
>CAYSSA010000005.1:17986-20393 GCA_964433485.1 uncultured Tepidisphaeraceae bacterium
CAGATTGAAATTGACGGGCGGCGCTTTCTCCAGGCTGTCCGCCACCGCCTCGACCAGATCGAACACTTTGAGCATTCGATAGTCATGGCCGATGATGTTTTCCAGTCCGAAGCGGATATCGAGCTGCTGCTTGAGGGCATGGTTCTCGAAGAGCAGAGCCTGCTGTCGAGCGGCCTTTTCCACGACGACGCGGATTTCGTCGTCGATGATCGGCTTGGTCAGATACTCGAAGGCTCCGAGTTTGATGGCCTCGACGGCCCCTTCGATCGATCCATAGCCGGTAATGACGACCACCACAACATGAGGGAACCGGCGGCGAATGTTGCGAAGGAATTCGGCCGGGTCCATGCCGGGGAGGTTGACGTCGGCGAGCAGGAGGTCGACGGGGGCGCCTTCGAGCGCCGAGAGGGCGTCAGCGGGTTCCTGGGCGGTGCGAACTTCATAACCTTCGCGGGCGAGGAACTGCGAGAGCGATTGCAGCATGATCCGGTCCTCATCGAGGATCAGCAGCCGCGGGCGATGGGGCGTGTTGAGCTGAAGCATCGAAACCGGCCTCCGGTTCGGACACAGGGCGTACAATCTCCGGCGACATGTTGCGTGTTCGCATCATGCGCTGTCGGTGTTCATCGGCTGGAGCGGGCGTTGATCCAAAGCAACAATCGAGTCCGAAGGTTATCGGACTGGCGAAGGGGTGTGTTTCGAACTTTGCCAACAGAAGCAGGCACGGGCGAGAATCGCCCGTGCCTGGAATGTTGCGGCAGAGAAGGGTCTACTTCCGGCCCTGGTCCCAGTAGCCGATCATGTAGAGGAAACGATTCTGGTTCAGCACCGGAATCTGCAGTTCGATCGCCTTGTTGCGTATTTCGTCGTAGGCCTTTTGCGCTTTCAGGGCGTTCTCATACTCGAACTTCTTGACCGGGTCGGTGTCGAGCTGGTCCTTGGGTGTGTTGGGAACCACCGGCTCTTTTCCCATGACGAGGAAATCCGTGTCGATGTCGATGTTGTCCGTCAGGGTCGCGCCCCAGGCGACGACCAGTCGCTTGATAACGTCGGTCTCGGCCGAACTGGCCACGCCATTGTGATCGACATCGAAGTCTCCGTAGACCTTGAAGCGGAAGGTGGTGTTCTTGTCAAAGATCACGTTGGCGATGATGTCGCCTTCCTGGGGGTGCTGGCCCTCGGCCATGTGGATGATGCGGCATTCCGAGCTTCCCGGTCCGACGCGGATGATCTCGAGCGATCCCTTGCCGGGCGGCAGGTCTTCGGCCGGTCCGTCGATCCGCGGGATGCCCTCGAGCTTGTCGTAGATGTGGAACGTCATGCCCTGGGTGATGCGCTGGCCGAAGCCAAGATCGACATAAACCACGTTGTTCTTGCCGACCTGGATGATCTTGCCGTCGGGCTGGCGGAGGATGGCATCCGCGTAGTTGCGCGGGCGCATGGTTGCGATTTTCTTGGTCAGCCGTTCGTTCTCCTTTTTCACCTTCTCGATCTCCGCCTGCACCGTCTTGAGTTGGGTGGTGAGGTCTTCGGAGGCTTTGCGGCCATCATCGACGGCCTTCTTGAGGGAGTCTTCCAGGGCGTCGATCTTGGTCTTGGTGTCGGTGAGATAGGAGTTTCCCTTGGCGGCTTCGGCTTCGGTTTTTTTGTTGGCTTCGGCGATGGCTTTCTCGAGTTCGTCGGCCTTCTGTTTGGCCGCATCGTTGGCCTGCTTGATCTGGTCGTTGAGGGTGGCGGCCTGCGCGGTCAGATCCTTGATGCGTGCTTCCCTGGCGCGGATCGCCTCGACGAGGGTGGCCAGGCCGTTGATCATGGCGCCGCCGGGCACCGCGACGCCGGCGTCGCGAAGGTCGGCGTTGGCCGCCGCGACGGTTTTGGCGGCGGAGTCAATGGCGTCCTTGGTGCTGCTGGGCTGGCCGGTGATCTGCTGGGCGAGCTGCTCGCGCTGCTTGAGAAGGGATGCGTACAGCGACGTGCCGGTCTCGCCGAAGCGGTCGGCCTGTTCGGTGGCTGAAGGCAACTCATTTTCGGTGACGATCCGCTCAAACTTCTTGGTATAGCGGACGAGGTTCTCCTCAGCCACCTTCAACTTTGAGTTGGTCATCACCGCAAAGATCGCGGCGATCAGGAACAGGATCACGAAGATCACCAGCGCGGTGATGAGACCCGCTCGGGAACCGGGCTGACTCACTGTGGCCATCGAATACCTCCCAACAAGGGTGCAAACGCCAACGGTGGAGTATGTTACAGCAGTCGGCTAATGTACAAGCCAGCCGATACTTAGGTCAAGACGGCAAACTGAGATCCTTCGGGGCGGGCCAGGCCGCCCCCGACGATCGCCGCCGCGTACCCTCGGAAGGACACCATGCCACGAACCTTTTACATCATTGACGGTCACGCCCAGATC
>CAYSSA010000005.1:20433-32243 GCA_964433485.1 uncultured Tepidisphaeraceae bacterium
TGACCAGCCCGGCCGGGGAACCGACCAAGGCCACCTTCGTCTTCGCGCAGATGCTGATCAACCTGGTGGAGCAGCAGAAGCCAGATTACCTGGCGATGGTGATTGATACGGGCGCTGAACTTGGTTTCCGCCGGGGAATCTACCCGGAATACAAGACCAACCGCCCGGCCCCGCCGCCTGATTTTGCGCCGCAGGAGCGGCGAATCTTGAGGTTGGTGCGCGACGCGGGTGTGCCGGTCTTCGCCCGGGAAGGTTTCGAGGCCGACGACCTCATCGCCACGCTGACGCAGCGGCTTCGCGACAGGGATATTGATATCGTGCTGGTCTCCAAGGACAAGGATCTGCGTCAGCTCCTCGGGAAAGGCGTGCGGATGTACGATGTCCAAGCCGATCAGTTCACCACCGCCGAATCCATGACGCGGGAGTTGGGCTACACCCCCGAACAGGCAATCGACGTGCAGACGCTCATGGGAGATGCCACGGACAACGTGCCGGGGATTCCCGGCGTGGGGGACAAGACCGCCGTCAGGCTTATTCAGAAACACGGTTCGCTGGAGGAGATCCTCAAGCATCTTGATGAGCTGACGCCCAAGCTCCGGGAGAACTTCGTCAACCACGCACAGCAGTTGCCGAGATCGCGAACGCTGGTGACTTTGCGGAAGGATGTCGAGTTCGACTTCGATCTCGAGAAATGCGTTTTTCGGGGCCTCAACCATGATGGCCTTCGGAAACACCTGGCCGAGCTGGGCTTCACCAGTCTGCTCAAGCGGGTGGAGGCTGGGGCGCAGGCTCCAGCGCCGGCGCGGCCCGCCGCCAGGGTTTCGGAGATGGGGTTGTTCGGTCCGATGGAGGAGCCGCCGGCGGCCGGGGGGCCGGCGTTGGCGACCAGCCGCGATTGCGACTATCGCCTGATCAACACCGAGGCGTCATTTGCCGACTTCCTTGCGGAGATTCAACAGCAGAGGCAATTCGCCTTCGACACCGAGACCGACGCCCTCGGGGCGATGCGGTCCAACCTCATCGGCCTGAGCTTCAGTTGGCGACCGGGCATGGGGCGATACATCGCGCTTCGCGGCCCGGAAGGCTCGCATGTTCTTGATCCGGACCGGGTTTTCGAGGCATTGCGGCCGATTCTGAGCGATCCGGCCATCGGAAAAGTCGGGCACAATATCAAGTACGATATGTTGGCGCTGCGGGTTGCGGGGGTTGAACTGCGTGGAGTGGTGATGGACACGATGGTGGCGGCGTTTCTGCTGGATGCGGGGCGCAGTCAGTACGGGATCGACGCCTTGGCGCGCGACCTGCTGGGCTTTCGCAAGATCGCCACCGAAGAGTTGATTGGCAAGGGCAAGCACCAGATCAGCATGGCGCGGGTGCCGCTGGAGAAGACCTCGCGATACGCCGCCGAGGATGCGGACATCTGCTGGCGGCTGGCGGTGATGTTCCGCGAGCGGCTGGCCGCTCTTGCCGAGGTCAAGAGACTGCACGATGACCTGGAAGTGCCCCTGGTGGAGGTGCTGGCGGAGATGGAGTTCAACGGCGTGGCCGTGGACCTGGAAATACTGCGGCAACAGTCGCTTGTTCTAGGCGAGCGGTCCCGTCGGCTGCGTGAGCAGATCATGGAAGCCGCCGGGTGCGAATTCAATCCTGATTCACCGAAACAACTGGCCGACGTGCTGTTCAACAGGCTGGGTCTGGTTTCCGTGCGCGACAACAAGACCGGGCCCAGCACGGACGCCGAAGTTCTGGAACGCCTTGCGCTTGCGCACAAGGTGCCCCGGCTAATCCTCGAGTACCGCGGTCTGGTCAAGCTCATTAACACCTATCTGGATAAGCTGGGGCAGGAGGTCAACCCGCGTACCGGGCGGATCCACGGCAGTTTCAACCAGACCGGCGCGGCCACGGGGCGGCTGTCGATGTCCGACCCGAACCTGCAGAACATTCCCATCCGCACGGACGAGGGCAGCCGAATCCGGCTGGCGTTCGTGCCGGGCAACCGGGAGGAGAACGTGCTGTTGACCGCGGATTATTCGCAGGTTGAGCTGCGCGTGCTGGCGCATTTCACGCAGGAACCGGCCCTGCTGAGGGCATTTGCCAACGATGAGGACATCCACCGCGCCGTCGCGTCCGAGGTTTTCGGCACGCCGCCGGAGCAGGTGAGCAAGGAGCAGCGTGCCCAGGCCAAAGTCGTCAATTTCGGCATCATCTACGGCATCAGCGCCCAGGGACTTGCCCAGCGCATCGAGGGCATGTCGGCGCCGGCGGCGAAGGAGCTTATCGCTGCGTACAATCGTCGATTCCCCTCGATCGCGGAGTTCATGCACAAGTGTGTCATGGACGCCCAGGCGCAGGGATATGTGCAGACCATCCTTGGCCGCCGCCGTCCGATCCCGGAAATTCGCTCCGGCGTGCTTTCCCAGAGAAACGCCGCCGAACGCATGGCCATCAATACCGTAGTGCAAGGCTCGGCGGCCGATCTCATAAAGATGGCCATGCTCAACATCCACCGCCGCATCCGCGACGAGCGCTGGCGCAGCCGCATGCTGCTGCAGGTGCATGATGAACTGGTTTTCGAGACGCCGCGTGACGCGGCCGAGCGCGAATCCGAGTGGATTCGCCGCGAGATGATCGGCGCCATCCCCTTGCGCGTGCCGCTGAAGGTGGAGATCGGCTGGGGCGCCAACTGGCAGGAAGGAAAGCGCTGAGCGGGCGCAGTGTGTTTGAAGCGTGGATCCATCGGCAGGATATTGCGTTTGCGGAGCAGGAGCGACGTCACCTATAATATTGATGGCGATCGAGGAACCCGCATGGCTTTCCCACATGCAATCGTGCAAGTTCTGTTGACGCAGGGTTCCAGGGACCATTTCGCGATATCATCGCCGGGTATGTCGTTACCGGGTGCACTCGACGCATTTCTGATCGCGCTGCTGCTTCTCGCCGCCGGGTTGGCGGTTTTTTTTCTGCGGCGCAGGCGGCGCGATCTGCCGGGCGCCGAGCCGGTCTGCGGGAAATGCGGCTATTGCGTGAAAGGGTTGACGACATTTGTATGTCCCGAATGCGGGAGCGATCTTCGCGAAGTGGGGATCATTCGGTCGCAATTGAATGCCGGCGTGAAGACTCAGCGGCCATGGTGGCCCGCGTTCGGTTGGATTCTGGGCTGGAGCGTTGCCATCGGGTGCGTGGCTGTCGTACTTACGGTGGCCGTGGCAAACTGGGTTTGGCCAGTGCGGTGGACTCGATCGGTGACTCTGGATCTTCGGGCCGCCGGGGATCGCTATCGCATCGATGTTGCCGGAGTATCGGTGCAGAGCGTCTGGGGAACGGCCCGTGTCATTGAGTCCGCCGCCTTGCCGCCGACAACCGTGTCCGTTGCCATTCGCGGACCGAAACTGCCGCCGGTCCGCTTGGCAGTGGACGGCAGCGGCCGAATTGTCGATTCCCAGGCGCCCGGCAGACCGGCAACAAGCAGCGTTCCGGACCTGGCATTGCTCCAACAGATGATGCAACAGGCCGGGCTTGAGCAGACAGATCCGCGATGCCATGCGGAAGCGGTGTCGCTGTTGGATCTGCTGCAAGCGTCGCGCCAAACAACGCTGGATGAGGCGGTGCGACGGCTCCAGTTGGCAGCACAGAGGAATGGCACCGGTTGGCCATTTTCGGTGTCGAGTTACATTGACCGAAGCCTGACGGGGATGAAGGCGTTGTATTGGCTTTCGGCCGGGGGCTGGGGCGCTGCCTGGCTTGCCGGCATTGCGGTGATTCTGCGACGTCATCGCCGCCGCCTTGGCGCATTGCGGCAGACAGAGCAGACTGGTCCGGTCGCGGCAAAGCGGAGCGGCGCCGCCACGCGCACCATGACCGTACTCTTCTCGGACATCAAGGATTTCACTGCGTACACAGCCGGGGGTTCGCGACACCAGGTTATTGATCTGGTGCGGCGGCACCGCGAAGTGGCGCAACCGATCATCCGTCAACGCGGCGGGCACATCATCAAGAGCATGGGGGACGGCTTGTTGGCGACGTTCGACAGCGCAACCGAGGCGGTACTGGCCGGGTTGGAGATTCAGGCGGCGGCCGGGAAGCCGGATCGACCCACGTTCGATAATGCCGGACCGCTGGAACTGCGGATCGCGATTTGTACGGGCGAAGTGGTCGTGGTTCCCGATGATATCTTCGGGGAGCCGGTGAATCTGGCCAGCCGGCTGCAGCAACTGGCCGAGGTCGGCGAAGTATTGCTCGGCGAGGCCACCTATGTGACCGTGAACCGCCGGGAGGCGTGCTGCGAATTTGCCGGGGAGTATGAGTTGAAGGGAATCGCGGGAAAGATCAGGGCCTACCGGGCTGTCAGCGGCGCCATTCGCACAGCGCCGTTTCCCGAAACGAGCGACACCAAGGGCTGTTCGCGCTGAATGCCCGGAGAACCGGTCGAGAGTGCCTGCTGAGCAGATGAAGAACCGGAGACCTGGCTCCGGCGTTTGGCAACCTTGCTGTCATCTGAGTTGATCGTTGCCCCGAAGCGGCCTTGCGGCAGGCAATGGCAATCTGCCGTTTGCCGGAGCTTTGAGGCCAGACCGAAGGGACTTGCGGACTGGCGAATCACCGGCATATGGGCTATTGCCGGATTCATGCAACATTAGCGCGTTCTGAACGAACCCACCGTAGGTTTGCTGATCGTAGATTCACAAACCTTACAACAGGAGTGCTGAAGATGAAGAACGTGTATCTGTCGGCAATGGTGATTGGGCTGGCGGCGGTTGGGTGTGAGAGCAACAAGTCAACCGCTCCGGCTCCGGCCAAGAGCCCGTCCGCGGCAGTCACACCGGTCGCTTCCGCTGAGTACTACGAGGTTTCGTACAAGGGCCGGACCTATGTGCTGGGATCGAAGGCGTCGGCCGAGAAAGCCGAGAAGGGCTCTCATCCTCAGCTCACGGTCACCAAGATCGGCTATGGGGTCAATGGCGAAACGGTTGTGTTTGAAGCCGACAAGGATGGCAACCTTGAGAAGCGTCTGATGGCCGCTTACGACGCAAAACACAAAAAGTGAAGGTCAGTCAATCCTGGCGGATCGCACCAGTCGAACGTAGTTGTTGATGCGGACGACGTCGCCCTGCGGGCCTCGGCCGAAAGGGAAAGCGGTCGGGTCTCCGGTTTTGGGGTCGCTGCGTTGCGCTCCGGCGCCGTGGACATCCATCAGCCTGGGACGGTCGGCGCCGGGCGGCAGGTTCATCCAACCGAGTGCCCGGCCGAAGCAGACGTAGACCGCCGCAGCGCCACGGCGATCAGGCGGGCCGTCGAGATGCGTTGTGCTCGACCAGAAGAACGGATATTCGCCATCGTCGAGCCTGCTGATCTGAAAGACCGGGTCAATGGCCGGAATGCGTGTGTAATCCACGATGCTTTGCAACTCCTTGGCGTTGGGCAAGCGCCAGTCGGCGTGCCCGGCGGTTGTTGCTTTTCCGGCGTATGCCAGCGCTTGTTCCCAGTTCATTCCCCTGCGGCTATCGGCTTTCTGCCACATCAGGCCGGTGGCGCGGTCGGTAATCGTCTGGTCGCCGTTGTCGCGGAAATCGTTGCGGCCGTACTGCGGATTGCCGCGTACATAGCGGACGTAGAGCCTGTGTTCGCGCTGGCCGAGCGGGCTCCGGACGGTCTTGGGGTAACCTTTGATCCGCCCATCGGCGAAGTTGACTCCGAACACGGTGGGGTTGCCGTTCATGGTGGTGGCGATGTACTGGGTGGATGACCAGTCCTGGCAGTCGATGCCGCGTTCGCCGATGTCCTCATCGCCGTATCGGAAGTCGAAATGGCGGCTGTCGAGATATGGCCTGGAGCGGATCGCGCCGCCACGGAAGTCGAAATAGCCGGTGAAGTTGATGAGGGAATAAAGTTCCTTGATTGTCGGCATGCGCCAATCGGAGAACCCACCGACACGGCATTTGGCGGCGCCGGCGACGGCTTGGTCCCAGGTAACTTTCTGGCCGCGAGCCTTGACCCAGACAAGACCGGTGTTGAGGTCGGCGATGGTTCCATCGCCGTTGTCTTTGTAGTGCGGCTCGGGCGAAGGGTGCTGAGCGTCCTGTCCGTAAAACGGCTGCCCTGATCTGGGAGGGGCCATTTCACCGCGTTCGTCATAGCATGTGGATTGGCCGGTGCCGACAATGACGTAGGGCAGGCCGGCCGGATTGTTCTGTGCGTCGGCCCGGGCAATGCCGGCTCCATTCAACAACATCAATGCGAACAGAGTGATGGCGGCGAGTCTCATGGATGGGTTCCTTTGCCTGATTGGTGTTGTCAGGCGAATGCGGGTTTAGCCGGGATGAAACCGAATGACGATCAGCTTGCCAGCCAGGCGAGGATGAAAGCGATGGCCAGCGCAATCCAGCTTCGGCTGTCGCGAATCGCAAACAGCAGCGGGTCTTCCAGCAGTGCTCTCCGCCGGGCCAGGAACCAGACACGGGTGATCCAGTAGAGGAGAACCGGGCAGATCAGCCATAAGTACTGGGGATGGTGATACAGCTCCCGCCTCAGGCCGCCGTTGATGTACAACACGAGGACCAGCACGGCCATGTAGCCGCTGGCCGGGCCGACGCTCTCGATGATGCCGATGTCGGAGGGCACGTAGTTCCGGCCTTTGAGTTGCTCGACATTCTCCGCCTGAGCGAGCAGTTCGGAGTACCGTTTGGCAAACGCCAGGCTGAGAAAAAAGAACATGGACAGCGCGAGCAACCAGTGGCTGACCTCAACTCCGGCCGCCTGGCCACCCGCGATCAGTCTCAGCGTATACAGTCCGGCCAGCGTGATCACATCCACCAGGAGTCGGCGTTTGAGGTCCACTGAATAGGCGACCGCGACGAGAAAATACGCGCCGATGACACCCGAGAACATTCGGCCAAGCAGACCCAGGCTGAGCGCCGTGGCGCCGGCGAGCAGAACCAGCACCATAACCCAGCCGGTTGCGGTCGATATCGCGCCGGAGGCGAAGGGACGATTCCGTTTGATCGGATGAAGGCGGTCATGTTCGACATCGCGAATATCGTTTATCAGATAGCCGGCCGAGGCCACGAGGCAGAAGGCCGCGAAGCCGATGGCCGTCGGGACGAGTTTGGCCGGATTGGCGCCTTCGTGGGCCATCGCCATCGGCACGAAGACCAGGAGGTTCTTGGCCCATTGATAAGGCCGAAGCGCCCGCAGCAGCGGGGCACGGGCAAGACGGGAATTGGCCGGGCGATCGGGCATGGCGACGGTGGCAGTGTACCCTAAAGATCGGCTCGCGGCATGGGGCTGGTGATGGTTGCCGGCAGTACTGGTTTATCGGACGGGCTTCTGTGGCAATTGGTGGCCGGGTTGCGTTTGGGTACGATCTACCCATGGTGAATCCCCGGCGTCTATCTCCCGTGCCAGGCCAGCCCGGCGGGCGACCGTTTCTGGCGCGGTTCTGGGCGGGACTGCGCACTCCGGCGATTGGGCTGCGCTTTCTGCTGGCGAATCCAGGGCTGTTTCGATACGCGATCGTTCCCATTCTGCTGAATCTGTTGATCTCGCTACTGGCCCTGGCCATTCTGATTGCGGTGGCGGTGTGGTTTCTCGTCTACTTCCATCCAAGGTTCCCCGGAGGCCTGTGGGGATGGATATTGGAGGTCGCCGCCGCGGTGGCGGCAGTTATAGTCTGCGGCGGAGTGGCGCTGGGGATGGCGTTCCTATTGAACGAGGTTCTCTGCGGCTACTTCCGCGAGCGTCTGGCGCGCAAGGTGGACATGCTGCTCGGCCTGCGGACGGATCAGATGCACGAAGCTCCGTATCTCGATCAGATTGTCAGCGCTTTGGTCAGCGCCGCCAAAGGCGCTGCCGTTGGCGCCGGCTTGCTGGCGCTGAACCTGATCCCCGTGATCGGCTCGATCGCGGCCATTGTCCTGGGGGGCTATTTGGGTTCGCGAAGCTTCGGCAGGGAATACCTGGAGATGCCCATGATGCTTCGCGGGCATGACCGCCGCCGGCGCGGAGAGTTCCTGGCGGCCAACTCTGGTGAAGTGCTGGGGCTGGGTTTATCGCTGACGCTGCTGATGCTGGTTCCGCTACTGGGGTCGCTGCTTTTGGCTGCCGCCGCGGCCGGAGTGGTGCTGCTGTATCGCCAATGCGCGGACGATGAGGCGTGATCAGAGCAATGCGGCTCGCTCTGCCGCCGCTATTTTTCCGGCGTGCTTGCAGGGCGGGTCGCCGGCGAGGCTGCCGCCGGATCGGCCAGCTTCGCAAGCTGATCCGAACGGGTGAAGGTCAGCGATTCGGAGTTGAGGCAAAAGCGCAGTCCCGTCGGCCGCGGGCCGTCGTCGAAGACATGGCCGAGGTGCCCGTCGCAGCGGGCGCAGAGGATCTCCGTGCGGACCATGCCGTGGCTGTTGTCGGGAACTTCGGCGACGTTGCCTTTGGCTATCGGCTGGAAGAAACTCGGCCAGCCGGTGCCGGAGTTGAATTTGGCCTCGGAAGAAAACAGCGGCAGGCCGCAGCAGATGCAGCAATAGACGCCATGTTCCTTGTTGTCCAGCAGGTTGCCGCAGAAGGCGCGCTCCGTGCCCTTGCCGCGGGCGATGCGATACTGCTCGGGTGTCAATTGCCTGCGCCATTGTTCGTCGGTCTTGACGACCTTGGGCATCTCGATCGGACCCGTGAGTTTGCCGTCGGCGTTGAACACGCAAACACGCACCATGGAAACCTCGTTCGTTTTGGATTCCGCCTGAGCGACTGACATCGCCGGCCGAATGGACGCCCGGAACACGATCGCCAATTCGAGCGCGGCCAGCGCCAGCACCAGGGTGACGATTATACGTGTGCTCATGGATTCTCCTTGCTCAGTCTAGGCCGTTGGCGGCAGCAAGTATACCGATGCCTTCGCGCCGCTGATTCGATTGCCTATAATCGTCCAAGTTTCGACGGAAGGTCCGTCGGGACGACGGTTCGGTCGGCCATCAATTCCCGGCCGGATCAAGAGTCACTAGCGTGCGGTGTTAAACAGCGTCTCCTGCGCCGGCCTCGTTGGTCGGGGTAAGCCACGCTGAAAGCGAAGGAAAGAGGACGAAGGGAAAAGCACATAGGCGCACAAGCGACCTTTTGACTCCTGCCCTTTGTTTCTGGGTTTGCATTTCTTCGTTTTCCCGCCGAAGGAAAGACTGTCATGGCTGTCGATCCGCGTTTTCTTGTCGCGCAGGGGCGCGAGATTTTCAACGGCAATGAGCTGCTGGTCAAAGGCTGCCTCGAAGTCGAGGGGGGGATTGGCTTCATCTCCGGATATCCGGGCTCGCCCGTGGCGGGTTTTTTTGACACACTGGGGGATCTCAAGGACTTGCTTCGCGAGAAGGGCATTCGCGCGTTTCAGGCCAACAACGAGGCACTGGCGGCCGCGTCGCTCAACGGCTCGCAGATGATTGCCTGCCGCGGGTTGATCGCGATGAAGAGTGTGGGGCTGCATGTGGCCTCCGACGCGCTGGCGCTGGCCAATCTCGCGGGCGTGCATCCCGAGGGCGGCGCGGTCGTCATCAGTGGCGACGATCCATGGTGCGACTCGACCCAGGTTCCCGTGGACTCGCGGTTTCTTTTCCAGCACCTGCGGATGCCCGTGGTCGAGCCGGGCTCGCCTCAGGAACTGAAGGACTGGATCAATCTCTGTTTCAGGCTTTCGCGCGCCTCCGGCCTGTACATCGGCTACCTGGTCACCAATCCCCAGATCGACGGCGGCGGCACGGCAGAGTGCCACGAGAATCAGTATCCCGCCATCAACATGAACACCCAGGTCGAACTGGAAACCAGTCGCATCAACCTCGAGCGGGTGCTCCTGCCTCCCAGAACCTGGCAGCGTGAGATCGCCTCGTTCGAACTGCATGCCAAGGTCGTTCGGGCGGCGCGCGAACTGGGCATCAACCGCATCGTTCCCGGCACGGGCTTCGGAGACGGCGCCGGCGCGGCGCCCGTCGGGTTCATCGTCACAGGCATGGCCGGTCCTTATCTCGACCATGTGCTGGCCGATGCCGGACTCGGCGGACGTTTTCCGGTTCTGCGCATGGGCATGAGCTATCCGGCCGACAGCGAACTGGTGCGACAATTCGGCCGGCTATGCCGCATCATGATCGTCGTGGAAGAGCGCCGCAGCTTTCTGGAGATGAACATCCGGGACGTTCTGTTCCGCGAGTTGCCCCACGACGAGGCGGCTGATTTGAACGGGCGGCTCTATGGGAAGCGGTTTCCGGTGGCAGCGACGGAGCGACGGAGCGACGGAGCGACGAAGGGCATGGAGCACTCAGCACTCGGCACACCGCACTCGCAGGCCGACGGTATTCCCGAGGTGCGCGGCCTGAACTACTCGGTGCTGGCGCAGCGGATTCTGCCGTTGATCCAGTCGCTCGCTGAGATTCCCGAGCATTATCGCAACGGGCGGATTTCCGAGGAACTCGCCCGGTTGCGCGCCGCCAGCAAGCCGCGTTTGGATGTCATATCGGGCGTGGTGCCGCGTACGGCGACATTCTGCCCCGGTTGTCCGCACCGCGATTCATCCTCCGTGCTGCTCGACTTGCGCCGGAACCTGGCCGATCCGGCGTACATGCAGCGCGTGCATGGGCGCCCGCCGGTGGATCTTGTCGCGCACGGCGACACGGGGTGCTACACCATGCTCATGTTCCCGCCGACGGAGCAGTTGATGCACAACTACTCGGGCATGGGACTGGGCGCCGGCACCGGCAGCGGGATCGACCCATTCATCAGCAACAAGCAGATTGTGTTCATGGGTGACGGCACGTTCTTCCATTCGGGGCAGGTGGCCATCAGCAATGCCGTCAAAGCCGGGCAGGACATCACTTTCATCATTCTGGAGAACGGGACGACCGCCATGACCGGCCACCAGGACCACGCGGCCATCGCGGAGGACATGTTCGGCAACAAGCATCCGATCGTGGATATCCACGCCACCGTCGCCGGCATGGCCCGGACGGCGCCAATCCGCCTGTATAAGGCGGACCCCGCGGACCGTGACCGGTACAACCGCCTGCTCGAGGACGCGATTCTGGCCGACGGCGTGAAGGTGGTGATCGCCGACAAGGAGTGCGGCATTACCCGCCACCGCAAGGAGCTTCGCGCCGAGCGGCAACTTGTCAAGGACAAGGGCTATCTTCCGCGCAAGTCACACATGAACATCACTCCGGAGGTCTGCGAGGGATGCCTGGAATGCACGAAACAGACGGCCTGCCCTGGGCTGGTGTTTGCCGACACCGACTACGGCCGGAAGGTGGACACGGACGTGACCTGGTGCGTGAACGACGGCGCGTGCGACAGAGTGCGCGTGTCCAACGAGGCGGGCATTGGCGTGAAACCGTGTCCGAGTTTTGAGGAGATCACCGTTGTTCGCTCGCGCCGCCGTCGCTATCTGCTGCCGAGCATGGCGCTGGACAAGCTGCCCGACCCGGATCGATACGTGCATGACATGAGCGACCGTGGCGCCAGTTGGCGCTGCCACATGTCCGGCGTTGGCGGCATGGGGATCGGAGTCGTCGGGGCCATTCTGCTCCGAGCCGGGCACAAAGAGGGCTACCGCGTCGCTTTCACCGAGAAAAAGGGCCTGGCCATCCGCAACGGCGGGGTGTTTGCGCAAATCACGTTTGTGAACGATCGCCATGCGAGCGACGGAGCGACGCAGCGGCGGAGCGACGAAGGAGTCGAGAACCCACAATCCAGGATCGACACTCCCTCGTATCCCACGACGGGCTCGATTCCCTACGGCCGGGCCGACCTGCTGCTGGGACTGGACGTGCTGGAGGCGGCCCGGGCGGTTG
>CAYSSA010000005.1:32271-41847 GCA_964433485.1 uncultured Tepidisphaeraceae bacterium
AACGCACCGCCGCCGTGCTCAACATGCACAAGCAGGCGACCATCGCCACGCTGCTGGGCAGGGCGGACTTCGATCCGGAGCAGCTGCGCGAGGAGATCATGGTCAAGTGCCGCGAGGACGTTTCCTATTCGCGAAACCTCGCCGAGATCTGCGAGCAACGCCTGGGAAGCAAGCAGTTCGTCAACATCATGATGCTCGGCGTGGCCTATCAACTCGGCCTGATTCCGGTATCGGCGCACTCCATCGCCTGGGCCATCAAGGACACCATCCGCCGCGAGCATCGCAAGAACCTGAAGGCGTTCAACATCGGAAGAAAGCTGGCCCTGGAGCCGCGCGCCCTCCCGGCCCGCCCGGAACCGCGCACCTGGGAACAACTTCTGACGAACAAGAGCAAGATCATCCGCAAGACGCGGCTTTTCGGACCTCGCCTGGCGAGCGTATTCGAGCGGATCGTGGAAACCGCCATGCGCCTGATGCCCGGACTGCCGGCAAGCGCCAAATACGATCTGACCCTGCGGATTTACGACGTTCTGCAGTATGAGAATGACAAGTTGGCGCGCAAATACCTTCACCTCGTCAAGTCCGTCTATCGCCGCGACTCCGCCGCCCGCGGCTATGCCGCGACCTGGGCGGCCCTGCGCAATCTGGCCAAGGCCGTTCTCATCAAAGACGAGGTTTACGTGTCCTACCTGCTGACGCGATACGAGAAACGACAGCGGGATATCGCCAAGTACGGCGTGGACGTCGCCAACGGTGACCGCATCGTCTACCGTCACCACACCCGTCCGGAGTTCAACCTCGGGCGCTGGCGATTCCGCCTGAACATCACCACCAGCGACTGGATGCTGAACATCGTGCGGCATTTAAAGTTCCTGCGCAACCTGCCCGGCTGGCACGCCGGCGAACAGTCGTTCCGAGATTGGTATATGACGCTGTTGAATCGCGTGGATCTGTCCACGGATGCCGGTTACGAGCGGGCGTTGAAAGTGCTTTCATGCGTGGATGAGGTCAGCGGGTATCGCGAAATCCGCTATCCCAAGATGCGGCAGGCGCGGGAGCGGGTCGAACAGGAATTGTCCAAGACGATCACGGTGGAAGCCCGGAACTCCGCCGAGGCCCTGCGCGTCGTGGGATGAGCACCAGCAATGTCCGATATCGATCACGAACACTGGATGCGCATTGCCATCGACGCCGCACGCGACGGAATCTCGGCCGGGCAATCTCCCTTCGGGGCGGCCATCGTCCGTGACGACCGGCTGATCATCGCGGCACACAACGTTGTCTGGGCGGAACTGGACATCACCGCACACGCCGAGGTCCACGCCCTTCGCCAGGCGTGCCGGCTGCTGCAAACCGTAGACCTCTCCGGCTGCGATATGTACGCCACGACCGAGCCTTGCCCCATGTGCTTCGCCGCCTGCCACTGGGCCCGCTGCCGAAACGTGATTTTCGGATCCGAAATAGCCGAGGCGCAGGCCGCCGGGTTCAATGAACTGACGATTCCCAGTGAGGTCATGAAGTTGCGCGGCGGCAGTCGGATCGGCATTGTCTCCGGCGTACTGCGCGAGCAGTGCGCCGCGCTGTTTCGGGAGTGGCTGGGCCATCCTCAGCGCCGAACCTATTGAAGACCATATCCTTTGCCCTGGGCCTGGTCCGGGCCAAGCAGTGCTTCTCCCACGCCTGTGGCCACGGCCCTGCGAAGCTGGATCGTCTTGCCTTTGCCGTCGGGGTGGACGCTGTTGGTCAGGAGAATGAAGTAGCAATGGTGTTCGGGGTCGAGCCAGAACATCGTGCCGGTGAAACCGGTGTGGCCGAAGGTCTTGCGAGGCTCGAAGCGCTCGCCGCGACAGGAGGAATAGGCGGTGTCCACGTCAAAGCCGTATGTCCGCCACGACGTGCCGTCGGGGAGACTGCGCGGGCGGGTCATCTCGCGGACGGTGGCCTCGGTCAGCACGCGCTTGCCGTCGATGATTCCGCCGGCCAGGATCATGCGGCAGAAGCGCGAGAGGTCGCGGGCGGTGCTGAATACACCGGCGTGACCGGCGACTCCACCAAGAGCGTAGGCGCGGGGGTCGTGGACCCCGCCCTGCATCCAGTGGCCGTCGCGCTGCTGGGTGGGGGCGCAGCGCGGCTGCAGGTCCGCACCCGGCCGATACAGCGTCTCGGTCATGCCGGCCGGCAGGAAGATCTCTTCGCGGGCGAATCGGTCGAGAGGCCGGCCATCAACAACGCGGACCAGTTCGCCCAGAACTATATAACCGACGTCGCTATACACGAATGACTTGCCGGGTTCCTTCGATGGTTTGAGGGCGTAGATCTTCGCCACGGCCGCCGCCGGGCCATCCTGGTAGTCGGCCATGGCGTTGTCGGGAATCAGCCCGCCCTGGTGAAGCAGCAACTGCTCGATGGTGATTGCCTCCTTGCCATTGGCCGCAAACGCTGGGATATACTTGGCCACGGGATCGGTCACCTTCAGTTTGCCGCGCTCAACGAGCAGCATAATCGAGGTGGCGCAGCCGACGGGTTTGCTGAGCGAGGCCAGGTCGAAGACCGTGTCAACGGCCATGGGCCGGGTGGTCGGGCGGATGGAGCGGCTGCCGTATGCCTTGTCGTAGACAATCTTATCCCCCCTGCCGACCAGCAGGACCGCGCCAGGGATCTCCGTCCGGGCGACGGCCTGGTTAATGAGCTGGTCGACGCTTGCCATGCGGGCGCGGTCGAGGGTCTGGGCCGCTATCGGACGTGTGTCGCACAGCAGCGCGCAGGCGACGAGCATCGCATACAGTGCCGCCGGTGTCCTCACCGGCGGAGTTGGGACGTTCCTGCACCGAGTAAGAACCGCCAGTGAGGACACTGGCGGCACTTGTCCCGCGCTCCGACGAACACAATCGTCGTCATGGTTTCGCATGGCCGACATGTTACCATGTCCGCCCGGAGATCGACCATCCGGCGGCAGTTCCTTCGTCAAAGTCTGGGCACCATGGCGGCGGCGAGCCTGGCCGGCTCGGTCGGGATTCGCAGCCGGGGTGCCGAACCGGCGGCCAAGGCCTCGGCGAAGGACGACGGCTACCGCGGCATCTGGTTTGAACTGGGGCAGAAGTCACAGCACGGCGACAAGTACTCCGGCGGGTTGGGCACTTACACGGCGAACCACGTACCCATGGCCATATACGCCAAGGAGGTCAACAAGACATTCTTCGTCTATGGCGGAGCCAAGGAGGGCAAGCGACATCTGCTGGCCATGGCCTCGTATTTCGACCATGGCCGCCGTGTCGTGCCGCGCCCGACGATCGTTCACGACAAGCAGACCGTGGACGACCCTCACGACAACCCCAGCCTGAGCATCGACAAGGACGGCTTCATCTGGGTGTTCGTCAGCGGCCGGGCCAAAGCGCGGCCGGGTTTCATCTACCGTGGCACAAAGCCCTACAGCGTCGATGACTTCACCATGGTGTCGCAGCGCGAGATCACCTATCCGCAGCCGCGCTGGATCGAGGGCAAGGGGTTCCTGCACCTGTTCACCAAATACACCAAGGGCCGCGAGCTGTACTGGAGCACCAGCCCCGACGGGCGCGTCTGGTCGCCCGACCGCAAGTTCGCCGGCATGGGCGGACACTACCAGACCAGCCATCAGCGCGGCAACCGGATCATCACCGCGTTCAACATGCACCCCGGCGGCAACGTTGACAAGCGCACCAACCTCTACTTCCTGCAAACCGACGACATGGGCGAGACCTGGCGCAACGTGCAGGGCGACGCGGTCGCCGTGCCCCTGGCGGCGACGGCAAATCCAGCCCTGGTGCGCGACTACATGGCTGAGAAACGCTTGGTGTACATCCACGACCTGGACTTGGACTCCGATGGCCGGCCGGTGATCCTGTACATTACCAGCGCCGACTTCAAGCCTGGTCCGAGCGGCGACCCGCGCTGGTGGACGATCGCCCACTGGACCGGCAAGGCATGGGAATATGCGGAGGTGACGCGAGCCAACCACAACTACAGCACCGGCTCCCTCTACATCGAGGATGGGCAGTGGCGGATCATCGGCCCCACGCAGCCCGGCCCGCAACCCATTGGTGGGGGCGGCGAATTAGCCATCTGGTCAAGCCAAGACCGGGGCAAGACCTGGGCCAAAGAGCGCGATATCACCCGCGGCAGCGCCATGAACCACAACTACGTCCGCCGCCCGATGAATGCCCACCCGGATTTCTACGCATTCTGGGCTGATGGGAATCCCGACGTGTTTTCCAAGTCCAATATCCATTTCGCCAACAAGACCGGGGAACGGGTGTATCAACTGCCCTACGACATGAAGGGCGACTTTGCCGAGCCGATAGCGCGATGAACACACGGATGGGCTTGGCCGCGAAGGTCTTGATGATTAACGCCCGGGTGATGGAGTTCAGGCGCTCCCGATGACATTCCGGACATGCGGGGCCTATAGTTGCCTGTTGACGGCGGCGATGTACTTCACGTCCGCCAGGAGCCAGCGTATGCGCCGTGGTCTTCTCAACTCTGTTGTGCTTGTTCTGGCCATCGCGGCGGCGACTGACGCCGCCGGCGTGAATTTCGATCGCGACATCAGGCCCATTCTGTCGGACAACTGCTATGCCTGTCACGGTCCGGATTCGTCGTCGCGGAAGGGCGGCCTGCGACTCGATGAGCGCGAGGCGGCAATCCTTCGACGCGATGGTCGCGCGGCTATTGTCCCCGGCGATCCGGACAAGAGCGAGATGATTGCCCGGATCATTTCGGATGAACCTGAAGAACTCATGCCGCCGCCAAAGACCGGCAAGCGCCTGACCGCTGGACAAATCGGGCTGCTGAAGCAGTGGATAGCCGACAAGGCGCCTTACTCGGCGCACTGGTCGTTTACGCCGCCGGTTCGGCCGGTCGTGCCTGTGGCGCGGAACTCGGCGTGGGCGCGCAACCCGATTGACCTGTTCATTCTCTCGCGGCTGGAGCGCGACGGGCTGGGTCCTTCGCCGCAGGCGTCGAAGGAAACGCTCATACGTCGCCTTACCCTTGACCTCACCGGTCTGCCGCCGACGCCCGCGGAGATCGACGCGTTTCTGGCCGATGCGTCCCCCGACGCCTACGAGAGGCTTGTCGACCGGCTTCTGGCCAGCCCGCGTTATGGCGAGCGGATGGCACTGGACTGGCTCGACGCGGCGCGATACGCCGACACCCACGGGTTTCACATCGACTCCGGCAGGGACATGACCCGCTGGCGCGAGTGGGTGATCGAGGCATTCAACGCCAATATGCCCTTCGATCGTTTCACGATCGAGCAGCTTGCCGGTGATCTTCTGCCCAATGCCACGGTGGCGCAACAGATCGCCTCGGGCTTCAACCGAAACCACATGATCAACTTCGAGGGCGGCGCCATTCCGGAGGAGTATCACAACGCCTATGTGGCCGACCGGGTGAACACCACCTCCACGGTCTGGCTTGGCCTGAGCATGAACTGCGCCCAGTGCCATGACCACAAGTACGATCCGCTGACGCTGCGGGATTACTACTCCATGTACGCGTTTTTTAACAATGTGCCGGAGAATGGGCTTGACGGCTCCAAGGGCAACGCGATGCCTTTCATCAAGGCGCCCCGTCCAAAACAGCAGGCGGCGCTGGAGGCCCTGGTCGCGGAGATCGGACGCACCGAGACGCTGCTGCTGGCCGACAATCCGGCCGCCGACGCGGAACAGACCGCCTGGGAGAAAGCAGCACGGGAACCCGCGTCGCACTGGACTCCGCTGCGGCCCGCTTCGGCGGTGTCGGCCGGCGGAGCGAAACTGGAGGTGAGGGATGATTCCTCGATTCTGGCCACCGGCGCCAACCCCGACAGGGAAACCTACACGCTGACCGCACCGGCCACGCTGGCCGGAGTCACCGCGATACGCCTGGAGATGTTGCCTCATGATTCGCTGGCGGCACGCGGGCCCGGTCGGAGCGAGAACGGCAACGTGGTGATGACCGGCGTGCGACTGAAGCTGGCCGACGGCAGAGAAGTGCCGCTGAAATCCGCCTCCGCCGATTTCAGCCAGAATGAGTTCCCCGTGAGTCGGGCCATCGGCCGGGGCAAGGGGCTTGGTTGGGGCATCTATCCGCAGGTGGGCAAGGCACATCAGGCCGTTTTCGAGTTGCAATCGCCGCTGACTGTCAAAGCGACGGCGAGCGTCACGGTCGAGTTGGAGTTCGGATCCCGGTTTGCACGGCATCAGCCCGGGCTTTTCCGGGTATCGGTGACGAACAGTCCACGACCCCATGAGAAGGACGCATGGCCGGCAAATATCGCCTCCATCCTGCGTTCGCCCACCGAGACCCGCACCGACGCGCAGCGGGCCGAACTGCGGCGTTTTCATCGTGAGAATGTGTCGGCAGTAATGGCGTCTGTGCGGCAACAGTTAGCCACGCTGCGGAAGCGGCAGGCCGACCTGGTCGCGTCCATTCCCACGGCCATGGTCATGCAGGAAATGGCCAGGCCGCGCGACACGTATATTCTGCTGCGGGGAGAATACGATAAGCGAGGCGAGAAAGTTTCTGCGGCCACGCCCGCGGCGCTGCCGCCCATGGCGCCGGACCTGCCGCGCAACCGGCTGGGGCTGGCGAAATGGCTGGTGGACGGCAAACATCCGCTGACCGCCCGCGTCACCGTCAATCGTTACTGGCAGATGTTTTTCGGAACGGGCCTGGTGAAGACAGTCGAAGATTTCGGGGCGCAGGGGGAGTACCCCGTCAACCGCGAGCTGCTGGACTGGCTGGCGAGCGAATTCATCCGCGGCGGATGGGATGTCAAGGCTCTGGTGCGTCTGATGGTCACGAGTTCGGCCTATCGACAGTCATCGGCTGTCACGCGGCCGATGGTGGAGAACGACCCGGAGAACCGGCTTCTGGCGCGAGGCCCTCGATTCCGCCTCCAGGCGGAGTTCATCCGCGACCAGGCGCTGGCGGTCAGCGGCCTGCTCAACGGCGAGATCGGTGGGCAGAGCGTATCACCCTACCAGCCGGCCGGGCTCTGGGAAGAACTGATGTCGCGGGCCGACGGCGACAACTGGACAGCCCAGAAATACGTGCAGAGCCATGGCGGGGATCTATATCGCCGCTCGATGTATACCTTCTGGAAGCGTACCAGCCCGCCGCCCCAGATGGCCACGTTCGATGCTCCCGACCGCGAGACCTGCACCGTGCGTCGCGCCCGTACGAATACGCCGCTGCAGGCGCTGATCCTGCTGAACGACCCGACCTATGTCGAGGCGGCTCGCAAGCTGGCCGAGAGAGTGCTCAAGGAAGCTCCGGCCGGCGCGGAGGCACGCATCGCCTTTGCGTTCCGCCTGGCGACCGGACGGATGCCCAGCCCGGCCGAGACCCAGGTACTCACGGGCGTGTTTGACAGACAGCGGGACGCCTACATCAAGAAGCCGGAGGCGGCCAAGCAACTGCTGGCCAACGGCGAGTCGCCCGTCGATGCAGCGCTCGATCCGGTGGAACTGGCGTCATGGTCCATTGTGGCCTCGACGATATTGAATTTGGACGAAGTGGTAACACGAAACTGAACCCGCGCTAGTTGGATCGCCCATGAGCCTTCAAATTGAACATGCCCGACTGATCACCCGCCGCCACTTCTTCGGCCGCACGGCTGCGGGGATCGGCGGTGTCGCGCTGGCTTCGCTGATGAATCCCGGTCTCTTTGCCGCCGACGCGGGACTCCCCGCCACGCATGGGGTTCTCAAGCACCTCCATCACGCGCCGAAGGCCAGGCGTGTGATCTACCTGTTCATGTCCGGCGGGCCATCGCATATTGACCTCTTCGACTACAAACCACAACTCCGGCAATACCATGGCACGGAACTCCCCGGCAGCATTCGAATGGGGCAGCGCATCACCGGTATGACGTCGGGACAGAAATCGTTTCCCTGCGTGGCCCCGATGTTCAAATTCCAGCCATGCGGCAAGAATGGAACCTACATCTCCGAACTGCTGCCGCACATCGGCTCGGTTGTCGATGACCTCTGCATCATCAAGTCGCTGCACACGGAGGCGATCAACCACGATCCCGGCGTGACGCTCATCCAGACCGGATTCCAGCAACCGGGCCGCCCATCGCTCGGCTCCTGGCTCAGCTACGGTCTGGGCTCGGAGAACCAGAACCTCCCGGCGTTCGTGGTGATGATCTCTCAGGGATCCGGCAACAAGAACGATCAGCCGCTGTTCTCGCGACTCTGGGGCTCGGGGTTTGTCCCCAGCCAGCATCAGGGCGTGCGTTTCCGGTCGGGATCCGATCCCGTGCTGTATCTGAGCAATCCGCCGGGTATCGACACGGAATCGCGTCGGCGAATGCTCGATGGGGTTCAGGCCCTGAACGGCATGGCCGAGCGAGCCTTCGGCGACCCGGAAATCAATGCCCGAATCGCCCAATATGAGATGGCCTTCCGGATGCAGTCGGCCGTGCCGGAACTGACCGATCTCTCCGGCGAGACCAAGGCGACACTGGACATGTATGGGCTGGATTCCGATGGCAATGGCAAAGCTTTCGCCCGCAACTGCCTGTTGGCCCGGCGCATGGCGGAACGCGGGGTTAGATTCGTGCAACTGTTCCACCGGGGCTGGGACCAGCACAGCGACCTGCCAAAGCAGATCCGCGGGCAGTGCAAGGACGTGGATCAGGCGTCGGCCGCGCTGGTGCGCGACCTCAAGCAGCGGGGACTGCTTGACGACACTCTGGTGGTCTGGGGCGGGGAATTCGGACGCACGGTCTATTCGCAGGGCAATCTTACGGCCGACAACCACGGCCGCGACCACCACGGGCGATGCTTCTCCCTGTGGCTGGCCGGCGGAGGCGTCAAGCCGGGGATGGTCTACGGACGGACGGACGACTACTGCTACAACATCACCGAGAACCCCGTTCACATTCACGACTTCAACGCCACGCTCCTTCATTGCCTGGGCGTCAACCACACCCGGCTCACCTACCGCTTCCAAGGCAGGGATTTCCGGCTGACGGACGTGCATGGAAACGTGGTTAAGGATATCCTTGCATAGCCCCTGTGCGGGGCTGTGAATGACCGGGTAGATGCCGGGAAGCCGAAGATGCGGATCGCGGAGCAGGCCATGAGTCTGGGATCGGCCCGACGCACCAGGCCATTGTATCCTTCTCCGGATCGTTCATACTTGGGAACGTCGCAGTTGGAGGTGTGCCATGTCTCGCCGATTCCTTGCCTTGGCCGTTTGCCTGGTGCTGCTTCCGTTGCTGGCACCGGGCTGTCTCGAGGCGGAAAAGTCCATTCTGGTCCGTTATGAGAAGGATGCCGACGCCTTCCACATGCTCGTGGTCTTCCAGCACATTCGCAGCGGCGAGATCAACGGGAAGCACGATCCCCAGGCCGACCTGGCCCACCTTGAGAATCTTTACAAGAACCGCGACCACCTGATCTTCATGCCTTTTGCGGCCCCCTGGGTCGGGGCCATGCTCGGCGAATCCGTGGTGGTCCGCCACGAGGACCGCCTGGCCTCCAATGTGCCGCTGTCGGCGGCGCTCAACGAGATCAAGCCCGAATCAACGTCGTTCTCGCTCAATGC
>CAYSSA010000006.1:0-118 GCA_964433485.1 uncultured Tepidisphaeraceae bacterium
TTCTCATCATCGAACAGGAACTGCGCCAGGGCCTTGCAGAGTTCGGTCTTGCCCACACCGGTGGGTCCGAGAAACAGGAACGAACCGATGGGACGATTCGGATCGCCCAAGCCGGCGC
>CAYSSA010000006.1:152-3490 GCA_964433485.1 uncultured Tepidisphaeraceae bacterium
CCACGGTGGTCGAGCTGGCCGACTCGCCCTACGGCGGCCAGGCGATCTTCCATCTTCATGAGCTTCTCGCGCTCGCCTTCAAGCATCCGGTTGACGGGAATGCCCGTCCAGCGCGAGACCACCTCGGCAATTTCCTCCGGCGTGACTTCCTCTTTCACCAGCGCCGCCCCGTCGCTGGTCAGATCGTGAATCTTCTTCTGCGCCGCCTCCAGACGACGATTCAGTTCGCGCATCTCGCCGTGCTGGATGCGGGCGGCCGCCTCCCATTGGCCGGAGCGCTGAGCCGACTCGAGCTGCACCTGCTTCTGCTGAAGCTGTTCCTGAAGCGTCTTGGCCTCGTTCATGGCCGACTTTTCATTCTCCCAGCGGGCAGTGAGCTGCGTGTCCTGCGTTTGCAGATCGGCCAGTTCCTTCTCGGCCTTGGCAAGCTGCTGCTTGCTGGCCGGGTCTTTCTCCAGGCGCAGGGCCTCGATCTCAATGCGGATCTGCATCAGCCGCCGGCGGATTTCGTCCAGCTCGGCCGGCATCGAGTCGTTCTCGATCCGCAGGCGGGATGAGGCTTCGTCGATCAGGTCGATCGCTTTGTCCGGCAGAAAACGGTCCTGGATGTAGCGGTCGGAGAGCACCGCCGCGGAGACGATTGCCGAGTCGGTGATGCGGATGCCGTGGTGTGTTTCATAGCGGGCCTTGAGGCCGCGCAGGATGGCGATGGTGTCCTCGACGCTCGGCTCACCCACGAGAATCGGCTGGAATCGCCGCTCCAGCGCCGGGTCCTTCTCAAGATGCTTGCGATACTCATCGAGCGTCGTGGCGCCGATGGTGTGCAACTCGCCGCGGGCCAGGGCAGGCTTGAGCAGATTTCCCGCGTCCATGGCGCCCTCGGCCTTGCCGGCGCCGACGACGGTGTGCAGTTCATCGATGAACAGAATCACCTGCCCGGCCGACTGGCCGACTTCCTTGATGACCGCCTTGAGACGATCCTCAAACTCGCCGCGGAACTTGGCCCCGGCGATCAGCGCGCCCATGTCCAGCGCGACGATACGCTTGTTCTGGAGAACGGCCGGGACATCGCCATTGACGATGCGGATGGCCATGCCCTCGACGATCGCGGTCTTGCCCACGCCCGGCTCGCCGATCAACACGGGGTTGTTCTTGGTCCGGCGTGAGAGCACCTGCATCGTCCGGCGGATTTCCTCATCGCGCCCGATGACCGGATCAAGCTTGCCCTGGCGGGCCAGTTCCACAAGATCCCGTCCATAGCGCTGCAACGCCTGGTATTTGTCCTCGGGATTCTGATCGGTGACCCGCTGCCCGCCGCGAACATCCTTCAAGGCGGCCAGAATCGTGTTGTGATTCACGGCGTTGAGTGTCAGAACTTCCCTGGCCTCGCTCTTGACCTCGGCCAGCGCCAGCAGCAGGTGTTCGGTGGAGACGTACTCGTCCTTGAGGCGATTGGCTTCTTTTTGCGCTTGTGCGAACACATCTTGCGTCGACCGGGCCACGCCAAGCTGAGAACCCGTGGCCTTGGGCAGCCGCTCGACCTCTGAGTTAACGATGGATGAGATTCGCCCTACGTTGGCGCCGACCTTCTGAAGCAGCGGGGCGACAACGCCTTCCGTCTCGCTCAGCAGAGCCGCCAGCAAATGAACAGGCAATATCTCCGCATGGTCATAGCGCTGCGCCAGTTCCTGCGCCCGCTGCACGGCCTCCTGGGCCTTGATGGTGAATTTGTCGAAACGCATGATCTGGCACTCCTGTGGCGAGAGGTGAAGGGCCGGAAGCAAAGGTTGGACCAACACAGGTCGATCTAATGTAAATGCCTGCTTGGCATGCGCTTACAACTATTTCCATTGGCAGGCAGAGCGGATGTTTCTGCCATAATGACAGAGGGATGGCACCCGATTCTTGACGGCCCACAACAGAACCAATTTCGTGTACATCGAGAAATGATCCGGACTGCTTTTCGATTGACGCGACTGGCATTGGATGAACAATCCCACGCTCATGAATCGCAGGCATTTCATCAAGACCAGGCTGATTGGATCACTGTTGGGGCCGGCCGCTGCATCAGCGGCGACTTCATTGCTCACTCCAGTTACCGCGTCGCCGGCAAGACCGCCGCCATCGCTGCAAAGACTGATCGTCTGCCGCAGGAGGTCCAGAGAGACGAGATCGCAGTATAACGCGTGCGAAACACCGGCTTCAGCAGGTCTGCGGGAACCGCCACTCCCACCAGCTTGATGGCAATGGCCTCGACGGGCAATGGCCGGTTATGGACCGGAATCCTCTCAGGACGAATGGTGATCCACTCCTGTGCGTTGCAGTCTCATCGCCGCCGTCTAAACTGTACGGCATGCAGGATCCCATCATCCATTTGAAGAGCCTTATTCGCGATATCCCGGACTTTCCAAAGCCGGGAATCCTCTTTCGGGACATCACGCCGCTGCTGGCCGATCCCTCGGGGCTGGCGCTGTCCATCGAATTGCTGGCCAATCCGTATCGCGGCGGGCATGTGGATCTTGTTGTTGGCGCCGAGTCACGGGGATTCATCTTCGGAACGGCGGTGGCGTGTTGCCTGTCGGCCGGTTTTGGACTGGTGCGCAAACCCGGCAAGTTACCGTTCAAAACCGTAAGCCAGACCTATGCGCTGGAATACGGAACCGACAGCCTCTATATGCATGCCGATACCGTGCGCCCCGGACAGCGCGTGTTGATCTGCGACGACGTGCTGGCCACTGGCGGCACCATGAAAGCCTGTTGCGACCTGGTGACCCAACTGGGCGGGCGGATTGTCGGAGTGGCGGTGCTCATCGAACTGACGGGACTGGAAGGCCGAAAGAAGGTGACGCCACACGAAGTGCATTCGATCCTGCGGTACTGAGCCGGCGCCTTCGCTGCCGCAATCCATGCCTGAAGCGCATCGCCCATCCTCCGGTCCGGTTCGCATGGTCGCCATCGACCTGGACGGAACGCTACTGACCAGCGAGAAGAAGATCACGCCTGAGACGTTCGAAGCATTGCGGGCGGCCGCCGATCTGGGCATCAGAATTGTCATCGCCTCGGCGCGGCCGCCCCGATCGGTCAGGACGTTTCATCAGCAACTTGGCCTGGACACCCTGACGATCAACTACAACGGCGCACTGATCTGGGACGAATCGAGCCGGCGGGCTTATGCGCATCTGCCGATGCCGGCGGGTCTGGTGCGGCGAATCATCCTGTTTGCGCGCGACCTGTTTCCAGAGGTGCTGGCCAGTTGTGAGGTGCTGGATCGCTGGTACACGGACCGCCACGACCCCGCATACACCACCGAAACCGGGCGTATCTTCAAACCGGACCTT
>CAYSSA010000006.1:3504-6182 GCA_964433485.1 uncultured Tepidisphaeraceae bacterium
GGCACCGATGGACGATTTCCTCAAGGAGCCCGTGACCAAACTGATGCTCCTGGGCGAAGCGGAGATGATCACGCTACTGCACGGTTTCGTGCGGGGCAGATTCGAGTCGCACTGCACGGCCGTCCGCGCCGACCCGGAGCTGATTCAGATCATGAACCCGCGCGCCTCCAAGGCGATGGCACTCCGGCTCGTCGCCTCGTATTACGGGATCGCCCCCACCGAGGTCATGGCCATCGGGGATGCGACCAACGACGTGCCGATGCTGGAGACGGCGGGAATCGCTGTGGCCATGGACAACGCCCACCCGCATGTGAAGGCGGCCGCCGACTGGGTGGCACCGTCCAACGACGACCACGGAGTGGCTGCGGCCATCGAGCGATTCGTCCTTGGGCCGGCCAGAGCGACAGGAGACCCGGCGACATCGTGAAGGGCACAACGGGGGCTTCGGTCGCGGTTTCGAATCTCAGATATCGAAATACATGCAGAATTCGTAAGGATGTGGCCGGACGCGGATCGCGTCCACTTCGTTGTCGCGCTTGTACTTAATCCAGTAGTGGATCACGTCGGCGGTGAAGACATCGCCGGCCAGCAGGAATTCGTGATCGGTTTCCAGGGCGTCCAGCGCCTCTTCCAATGAGCCGGGGGCGGCGCCCATCTGCTCGTATTCCTCTGGCGTCAGGTGGTAGATGTCCTTGTCCAGCGGATCGCCGGGATGAATCTTGTTCTGAATGCCGTCAATGGCGGCCATGGTCATGGCGCTGAAGGCGAGGTACGGGTTGCACGAGCTGTCCGGGCAGCGGAACTCCAGTCGCTTGGTCTTGGGGTTCTCGCTGTACATGGGGATGCGAATGGCCGCCGAGCGGTTGCGGCTGGAATAAATCAGGTTCACCGGCGCCTCATAACCCGGCACCAGCCGCTTGTAGCTGTTTGTGGTTGGATTACACAGGGCGCACAGAGCCCGGCCGTGCTTGAGGATGCCGCCGATGGCATAGAGGCCCATGTCCGACAACCCGGCGTAGCGGTTGCCGGCGAACAACGGCTTGTCGCCCTTCCAGAGAGAGAAGTGGACATGCATGCCCGAGCCGTTGTCCTGGAATAGGGGCTTGGGCATGAAAGTCGCCACCTTGCCGTGCCGGGCGGCCACGTTCTTGGCGACGTACTTGTAGTACATCACGTTGTCGGACATGGTCACCAGATCCTGGTAGCGCATGTCGATTTCGCACTGTCCGCCGGTGGCTCCCTCGTGATGGTGGGCCTCGACGGGAATGCCGAGATCCATGAGTGAAGCCACAATCTCAGAACGAATATTCTGCATTGTGTCCATCGGCGGACACGGGAAATAGCCTTCCTTGAGGCGGATCTTGTAGCCGAGGTTGGTCGGGTCCTCGTCTCCGCGGCCCCAGATGCCCTCGCGCGAACCGACATAGTGCTTGGCGAAGTTGATACCCTGATCGTAGAAACAGTGATCAAAGATGAAGAACTCGAGTTCCGGTCCGAACATGGCCCGGTCGGCGATCCTGGTCTTCTTGAGATACGCCTCGGTCTTGCGGGCGATGGAGCGAGGATCACGGGAGTATTCCTTTTTCGTGATCGGGTCTCGCACATCGCAGATCAGCGACAGCGTTGTATGCTGCATGAACGGATCAAGGCGAGCCGTGTGCAGTATCGGCACCAGCAGCATGTCGGTCTCATTGATCGCCTGCCAGCCGCGGATGCATGAGCCGTCGAAGCCAAATCCGTGTTCGATTGTTTCGCCGGTCAACTCGGTGATGGGCACGGTGGTGTGCTGCCACAAACCGGGGAAGTCCATGAAGCGCAGATCGACGAACTGTACCTGGTTGTCCTTGCAGAGCTTAAGTACATCTTTGGCCGAGTCGGGCATGATGACAGCCTCCGGGTAAAGCGGCGGTTAATGGAACAATGGTAATCGAGCCTGTTGGCGGGGTCAAAAGCGGGATTGAAGGGCGCAATCGCCACGCGGCGCTATTTCCGCAACGACTTGAACGGACGAGGCGCCGGGCGTCTTGGGCGTTTGTGCAACAATGCCTTGGCCGGCTTGGCCGGCGCGGTCTTTGGACTGGTCTGGACAACCGGCGCCGCGGACAAGAGTATGGATCCGCTGGCCACCCCCGCCCCAAGGTTGAGCGAGACCTGGGCCAGATCGTCCACAGTCACGATCCCGTCGTGATCCAGATCGCCCGTGATCCAGTCGGCGCTCTGTCCCATGCGGGCCACAACATTGTAGTAGTCAGCGCTGTTGACCACGCCATTGAGGTCCGTGTCGCCGCGGAAAGCGTATTTCACAATGACCTGTGAAAAGTTCGGGCTTGTGGTAATCGGCTTTCCGCCCCAATTTGTCTGCTGGATGGTCTGGTTATCCACGGCCGCCAGCGTCGCATAGCGACCGGGCACTGGCTCGACGCGGCTGGTCGTCAGCATCGGGAACAAGCCCTGTGTGCCGTTGCGAATCCATCGGCTCATCTGCGCCAAGGGCGAAGTGCCCGTGTAATCCACGATGATGTCGTAATCCTGCGCATCAAGCGAGGCCGATTCAGTCAGTGACAATCCGCTGAAGCGAGTATCGCCCTGAAGACGAATCTCCGCCGTACCGGACAGAGACAGGCGGAAATCCTCCGACAGCGACAGCGCGAACGAGCCGGCGGACACGGCCACGCTAT
>CAYSSA010000006.1:6229-14931 GCA_964433485.1 uncultured Tepidisphaeraceae bacterium
AGTCCCGTCAGGCCATCGGCAACAATGGGACCAAACGGCAAACCCCCGGAGTTGCCGGTTATCTGAATTGCCGCGCCGGCGGACGACACCAGCAGTGTATTTCCAGAGCCGGGCAGATTCAGCAACAGCGAGCCAACTCCCAGGAGGTTCACCGACTCGGCCGAAACAAACGAGCATTCGGAATTATCACTGAATCGGAAGGTGCCGGAACCAGTCGCCGGGCCGGGAATGAACATTGCGGCAGGCCCTCCAACAATCCCGATCCGATCCATGGAAAGTTGTGCGCCACCGTCAAAGGTCAGCCCTGCCGGAGGCAGCGGTACGCCACCGCTGAAATCCAGGAACAGGTAATCGTCCGCGGCATTGCCAAGAGCGAGCAAGGGCGGCATCGCGACAGCGGCCCCGACATACAGCAGATCGCCGGATACGGGATCACCCTCGTAGATTTCGATGTTGTAGCCGCTCCGCCGCAAGGTCCAGATATGGCCGGCGGCATCCCCCATGAGAAGCGAAAACCCCGGCCGACCGGGCGAACCAAATGAAGTGATTTCCGCTTTCCAGTTGGCCGGATCGTTGCCATAGGCCGAGTCGTCGATTCTGGAAATCGGGATACCGCTGACCACCGGCCAGGGCGCCGCGTCGTCATACTTGACGGAATCAACCGTGTAGAGGCTGTAGGTGCCGTCCAGTTCCTGATTGCCAGGTCTGGCCAGCGATATGGTTTCCCCGGCATTGTCCAGCACTCCGACGTACGGGCCGAATATGCGAATGGCGGCAGGAATCTCGGGATGCGCGGAACGGAACTCATTGGGATCAACGGGAACCACAAGCACCCGTTCGTCGGCCTGAAGAACCGTGCCTTGGGGAAACTCAAATGCAATTCCGGCCGTGAACTTCCAGGTGTGTGAAGGAACTGCGGCATCGAACATCGCAATCGGTTGTGCGGAAATGTTGTGCAGTTCCAGATACTCCGTCAGCCCGCCCGCTGCGGGATTGTAGAGCATCTCGCTGATTACGACCGGCCCGACAAGCGGCCCGGAGTTGGCCGCGCCTTTGGTGGGTTGGCTTAGAAACGCGAAGTCGTATCGCCCCGCTGATACCGCAACGCGGCCGATGGTCACTTCCTGTGGTGCGGCCTCGACCTTCTGCTTTGCCTGCCATCCCGAGAGCACGCCAAAGCTGTTGGCTGAAGAGAGCACGACGCTCTCGCCACCCAGCTCGGAGTAACTGAAGGGACTCAATACTCCCTGCCCGCCGGCGACGCCGAAATGTGTGAACTGGCTGAATACAACATATCCGCCTGGGGAGAGAACCGTGCCACTCGGTATCCGGTACTTCTGCGGCTCGGCCGGGTTGTCGGACAGGAACCAGTTGGACAGGTCGGTCGCGTGCTCGGTCGTGGTATGAAACTCGACCCAGTCGCCGGGAATCGAGAGATCCGTGGGCGAAAGGATCTCGTTGATGACGACTGCGCCGGATGCGAGGGAGTTCTCGTCGGCCCCAGGGGTTCCGTGCTCGTAAACACTGGCATGCCACCCCGAACCGCTGCTCCAGGCGGAAAGGGTTTGCATCGGGTTGTTGATCACCAGCGTGTAGCCCTCTGCGTCGGTGGATGGATACCATGAGTCAGCGAAGCTGAAGTCATGAATGACCACGCCCGTGGCATCCTTCAGCACCAGTCGCTCGCCGCCATTGGATAGGGCGTCGCCGGGTCCATACACTCCCGCGATCTTCATGTTCACCGTGGAATAGCGGGCCTGGAACGCCGCCAGGTCGCGCACCACGACACAGGACTCTCCAGGAGCCAGATCGAGATTCGGAAAGGTGAAATCAATCCCCTTTGTGAACTGGACACCCAGCAGATTGATCGGTGCGATCCCGATGTTCTTCAGTTCAATGAATTCCTCCTCGTCCGTCGCCGGATGATAGTGAAGTTCCGTAATGCGCAACGAGTTGACCACGGCCGAGGTCGAGGCCGTGGCCGTAAACTGCGTGCTGCCGGCGGCCACATTGGACCAGTGTGACCATCGACCATTTGAATCCTTGAAACGGACGCGAACGCGATAGGTATGCCCCGGCTCCACCACACCCGGCGGAATCTGCACGTCCGGGTTGAAGGTGGTGAGTTCGGCGGACTGCCAGGTGGCGGAAATCTCGTAGTTCTGCGGTGTTCCCAATGTTGTCGGAGTCACGTCGGCGATCCGCCATTGCATGGCAACGAAGCCCCCGCCAAGGTTGCCGGGCATAAATCCGGTCGTCCGGAAGCGCAGGTCGTTAACGGGGAAATTGGCCGACCCGATGTAGTAAGCGGTCGGGCGAAGCGGCGCGGCACTTTCATCGGCCGAGGTCAGGATGGTACTGTCAAGATACGAGGCGCGAGTGACAACGTAGTCCTTCAGCTTCTGCACAAAGCCGGCGAAGGTGCCGCCGGAATTCGCATAGAACAGACCGTTGCCTGCCTTGGTGCTGTTGACGTAGGACGAGACCAGAATCGGGTTGTAATCCCACATCGCGCGATCGGCCTCGACGATAGTCCGACCGTCGATCACCTTGTTCACCAGCGCCGCATAATTGTCCAGCAGCCTGCCCACCTGCTCGCTGTTCCAGAGCAGATCGCGGATTTCGCGAAGCCGATTGCGATATTCCTGGAGAAAAACCGGTCGTGACAGGATCGCCGCCTTGAACGGCTCGGCATCGCCGTTGGTGGGCTGGTAGGTGGTTGTCCAGGTGAGGTCCAGGTCCCAGGGAATCTGCGTCCATTTGTTGGTGACGGGATTGTGGTAGTAGAAATAGTTCTTTCCAAAGCCGATATCCCAGTGGTGGATCAGTTCCACCATGGCCCGGTAGTTGTAGTAGGAGTCCAGATCGACGTTATCGCGAATCCACTGGTCTGTGGTGGCGGCGTTGGACAGCGTGTTGACGAACGCCACCAGATCGGAGTTGTCGGCCGGTTGGGTCGGTCCCTGATTGTTCAACGACCCGCCGCCGGCTCCGGTGCCGCCTTCCATCTTGTAAAGGTTCCCGTCGGGAAGATCGTGGGCGTCGAGGAAGCGACCGTCATCCTGTTCGATGTACAGGTACAATCCCTGGAAATCGTCGTCATACTGACTCGAGGTCGAACCGGTGGGCGAGGGGTTCTCGACGATGAAAAAGAGAATCGGATTGGTTCGCGACGCCGGAGTTCCGGCCAGATTGAACAGTTCGAATCCGACGTCTTCAAACAGTCCCTGTTCGCCGCGCTGACCAAAGTTCCCCTGTTGTATGTTGGCGCCGAGATTGATCTTGGAGGACTTGGCCGGGTACGGTCGACCGTACTCATCGTACATCTGAATGTCGTGGCCGTGGTTCAGGTCGAATTTCCACATGTTCTTGCCCATGGCATATCGCCAGACTCCGCCACGGGCGCGATAGTGGATATGATCGAAAACCTGTCCGTTGTATATCAGAGTTCCGGTCCAGAGATACAGGTCGCCGGTATAACCCGAGGTGCGGGTTGTGCCGGGAAGATACTGGCTGTCGTAGTGGTCCTGGGCTTTGGTGATGAGCTGAATGCTCTGCACGCTGTTGAGCAACGAAGACGAGAATGTATTGACCTGGGTGACACCGGGCTGAACTGCCGCCTGCCAGGCGGGAATCCCATCGTACACGTAGTAGGCAAAGTTCGGCTGGGTGTCGTCGGCGTAAGGAGCGGTGATGGAAAGCCCCAGGCCGTCGGTGGCCGATATCTTGTAACGAACCAGCCGCCGATTGGTCTGCAACGACGCGGGCATGACGTAAGTGTAGACATTGTCCCCGGCAACGAGGTCGCCGGCCAACCCATCGTCGCGCATGGCCACCGTCACCCAGTTGGCGGCGTTGGAGTAAGCGGCGTCTTCCAGAGCGATGTAGTTTCCCGGATTGACAAGCTGATACTTCAGTTGCACGGACGCAACGCCCTGGGGATCCGTCACCTTGATCGAAATCGTCACCGGGGTGTTGGAGGCCGGCGCCTCGGGCAACTGGTTTAGTTGCCGCATCTGCGGGGCGGCGTTGGCGGCATAAACCGAGTTCACTCTTCCCGGCGACGGCGAGGCCGCCGCGGTCGCCACCAGCTTGGCATCCCACCAGGCATCCGAACTCCCGCTGAGACTGCTGTTGAGCAGAATCACGGACAAGACGTTGACGCCGGCCACCAGATAACCCGAGGGCGATGGCAGGCTGTAGGGCACAAAGGCGCTGTTCTCCAGCGCCGACGACGCCGTGGCGTTGTACGCCGGATTGGTGTTGGGTACGTTGGCCGAAGCCACATAGGTGCCGTTTATCCATGCCACGAAGCCGTCGTCGTACTGGGCCAGCAATTGAAGCGCGGTGATCAGTCCAGGATCGTTGACCGTGAAGGTCTTGCGGAAATACAAGCTGCTATAACCGCCCTGCATGTCCGTCAGCCGAGTAATGACGTGGGCGTCGCCGAAGCCGATCGAAGCCTGCCCGGAGAGCCACGTCGAATCGGGCGAGAAGTTGATCTGCCTCCAGGTGGACTGGGGCTCGCTGGTTCCCTTTCGATAGCTCCAGGTCGAATTCGCCGGAATCAGCGTCGTTTCCGGGGCCACTGTGGATCCCAGCGACCGCCAGTTGCCGCCGAGATTGTTGTCAAGGTCCGGATTGATCAACTCAATGGAATAACCCGGAGCGCTGCCCACCAGCGGCCACGGGAAGCCCTGTTTGTATTCCACCTCGTCCAGCACCCCATCGGATTTGTTCAGGAGTGTGATGTGATCCCCCTGATTATCGAGACGCCCGGTCCACGGCCCCAGCGCTGTCTTGCCGGGAAACTTGGCCGCGAAAGCCGTGGGATTCTCTGAGACAATCAGGTAGGCGCCAGGCTGAAGAACGGTGTTGAGGGGAAAGGTGTAGTCAATGCCGTCGGTTAACCGGCACCCCGAAAGATCGATCGCCAGAACGCCGGGATTGAACAGCTCGATGAACTCGACAGGCTCGGTCTTGACGTCGGGATCGTAATGAATTTCGTTGATCACCACCTCCGCGCGGCGATTGGGCGCATTGAACGTCGGCGTAGCGAAATACCGCAGCGTGCTTCCGTCCAATCCATAGGAAATGTCCGCTTCCTGCTTGGGGAACTTGGGTGAGAACTCGTACGCGACGGAAAGATCGCTGCGGAAAAGGCCCAGGTACTCGCCATCGGCCTCGAGTTGAAAGTTTGTGTGCCGGAATGGACTGGTGCGGTTCTTGCCGGAGGCAAAGACGGTCAACGTGCCCCCGGCCGGTATGTTCACCGCCGGAAAGACCCATTTGGCGGGGTTTTCAGCGTTATCGCTCAGCGACCATCCTTGCAGATTGACCTCAACGCTGTCCAGATTGCGCAGTTCGATCCAATCGGATCGGTCCCCGTCCTCGTCAAACACGCCGGCAACATTCTTGGCGACAATCTCGTTAATGACGACGTTGGCCGCCAGCAGCATCCTGGGTTCCAGCACATCAATAACGGGGCGTGGAATCACCCCGTCCAGATGAGCACAACGTGGCATTGGCATTCATTCTCCGCGGGAACCGGGTCCGGTAATCACGCCTGCGGTCAGACTCTGCCCGACAGACTCTGCGGGCACAAGATCAGTCGCCGTAATGTCATAATGCCCCGCCGAACGCGGTTTGCAAGTGAAATCTTTACGCAATCCGAACAATCGGGATTGACCGGGCAGGAGCAAAAACTAAAAGACGCCGCCGGTTCCTCATCAGAACCGGCGGCGCCGCAATTTTCCGTTCGCGTCTTCTCGCAAGGAGGGTTACTTGACCATGTCCTTCAGTGCCTTGAGGGGGCGAACCTTGATGACCTTGCGGGCGGGCTTGGCCTTGAACATCTGTTCCTGCTTGGTGAAGGGATTGATCCCCTTGTGAGCCGGAACCGCCGGCTTCTGGACCACGATGATCTTCATGAGGCCGGGAACGACAAAGAGGCCCGGACCCTTCTTACCCACATTGGTCTTGATCAGGCCCGCGAGGGCCTCGAACACACCCGCGACCTGCTTGCGCGAAAGTTCGGTGCTCTTGGCGATGCTGGCGAGAATTTCACTCTTGGTTGCGGCTTTGGCTGCCATGTCTGAGTCCTTTCAAATGAAGTTCCTGAATGTACTGACGTCGGACGTGTTGAGCAGCAACGCCCCTTCCCGGGTGTCTGCTGCGTCCCGCAGGAAGCTGGTCAGGCACACGCCTGGCGGATACATCTTCCTGGCGGCTCCCGCCGGGCTTGTGCGAAATGCACTTCCCCGGCGAACAGGCAATCGCGGTCGTTCTTACGCAGGTCGGACCCTGGCGGGCCGCCCGCACAAGAACGCCCCGGCTTTCACCATCACGACCTCCTTCGCTGGGGGTTTTTCCCGGCGGTTCCCACGCCGGTCTTGCCTGACCCGCCGGGAACCCACGCCCGGCTGAGCCTTGATAGTCGCACTCCCATGGCGGCTATTATCGGAACTCTAACCAGCTTTTCATGAGTCAAAACCTCGGCTGACCCCTGAAAACTAGCGATATTTGTGCCGTTTTCAATGGAAAACCGCAAAAAACATGGGGTTTTTCAACATCTTCCCCACCATTTGCCCAAAATCTCCCCGTTTTTTGGGCCCTTGCAGGTGCGCCGACCATCCCACGGGAAATGCCGGCGGAATCAGGATGCCAACCTCAGCGACCGTGCAGGCATGTCCCTCTCCGCCCTTCGAGCTGCAGCGTCAAGTGCCCCTGGCCAGCCGGAAGCCTTACCACGCCCAGTGAACATTTCCACTTCCGCCGGCGAGCCAATATCGCAGACAATCATACGATCCCACGCAGCACCGATCTTTGACGACGCGTCGACTATCAATGCCCATAAGCAGCGTACTCGCGAAACATCCGTTCCGAAGATTCGGGCCGAACGCTCCGCGAGTACGCCGGAACATCGTCAATCTGATGCCGTACGAATAACTCAGCTCCCTGCCGGCTGGCCTATGACAATGACTCCGCCGCCGCGTCCGCCCTGAGACTTCATGTGAGGGGCGCTCAAGACACGATCGATCTGGCTCTTGCAGCCCGACAAATGAGCGCGCGTGGCGAAATCCAGCTTCGACCCCGCACCCTCTTTGGCCTTGTCCAGCGTTCGCCCTATCTGTTCGGACAACTCCTGCGCCACCATGCGGCACATGCTCTGCAAGTCCGGCGACATCGAACCATCGGTCTCAATCAGGGCCAACAGATAATCCATGTGCTGGCGCTGCAGATTCCGCCGGATTGACGAAAGACCCGGTTTGGCGTCGGTGAACCTCTCGCCCTCCGCGGGCATGATCCAGATCATGTTCCGCACACCGCTCAACAGCTCGGACGCCGTGAACTTGTCCGCACTCTTGCTCTTCAGTTCGGCGTCGTAGACACGCTGAAGCGCCATCGGCGTGCATAGAGGCAGCAGCGTGCCGGCCTGGATGCGCGCCACCGTCTGATGCACCGGGTAATCCACGCGCTGGCTCATGACCGAGGCAAAGCTCCAATCCGGCCAGCGAGTCGGCACAAGCTCGTTCAGCAGTTCGGGATCGGCCAGCAGGAAATCGTCCTTGAAGATGGTGTCGCCCAGCGCCGTCAGGGCCATACGCTGCAGTTTTGGCTCGAGCAGCACCATGGGCGGCTTGGCGTTGGGATCCGATGCCCGGTTGCGGTTGAAGTAGATGCCGCTGGCGATGCGGGCAATGAACGCCGCATCGCGATACTTCTCATGCATTGCCATGTTGAAAGCCCGCAGAAGGTAATAGCTGGGCTCGTTCTCACCCACGGCGGTCTTGCGGATGTCCTTGAGGATCGAATCGGCCAAACTCACACGCTGCTTCGACCAGGCGACGATATCGCTGCTCATGTCAAAGCGGTTGGTCAGCGGATCGGGCGACGACAGGCCCGTGGTGTCCTCGTCGGTCAGGTAGGCCAGACCGGGTGTGTTGCTTTGCGAAGCGATGGAGGAGAGCATCTTCTTCTCATCGCCGTCGCCGGCGGCCGGCTGCTTGTAGCCGTACTCGATGGCCCACGCGTCGTAGGGGCCAACCGTGGGCGTGGTGATGTGACGCAGCTTCGCCAGGTCATCGCCTTTGAACATCAGCAGTGGATTGTAGTCCATTATCGAAGCGCATGTGGGCTCGTCGGTGTTGTCGCGACGACGGCGGATTTCATCCAGCGTAAGCCAGGACGACGCCTTGAAGTTGTGCCGAAGGCCCAGGCAGTGTCCCACTTCGTGGGTGACAACCTGCTTGATAATCTCGCCCAGAATGCGGTCGGGCACCTTCTTGCCCGGCGACTGCGCCGCATAAACAAGCTGCAACATGCCGATCTGCTGCCGCAGACCCTCCGCGTAGTTGCATCCCACATGCTGGCGGACAATGTTCGCCGACACGCGCGGGCTGGTCTCGCCCGCGTCGAAGAGCATCTCACCCTCGACGACCGCGGCCTGCTTCACTTCCTCAAGCGTCATCCCCTGCGGAATGAATCGCGGATGATCCAGCAGGAACCGGGCCACATCCGGACCCAGGGCCTTGGGGATCGGCGGCAGTTGCTCGGTCTGGTCGTGGAAGGCGCGCAGCATCGAATCATCGAAAATGATGTCGGCATCGAGAATCTGCCCGGTGCGCGGATCAGCTCGACTCGGACCCATTGCGAAGGCCCGGCCGGTGACAATCCAGCGGATGAAGTTGTAGCGGGCATCC
>CAYSSA010000006.1:14941-15923 GCA_964433485.1 uncultured Tepidisphaeraceae bacterium
GTACTCGTTGTCCTCGGTCTGCTGCTGCACGACAACAGCACCCGTCAGACCGAGTTTCTCAAACGCCTTGTTCCACTCCAGCGCGCCGTCGGCCACGTATTTCCGCCAGGCCAACGGCACCGTCTTCTCGACGATGAACATGATCGGCCTGTCCGGGGGAGAGAGTTCGAGCGACGGATCCTTCTTCTTGATGTCCCATCGGTTGATATATCGCACCATCAATTCCGGCTGGGAGAGCTTGGCGTTCCAATCCACACGCGTTGTCGTGAAGTACCCGACGCGCTCGTCGGCGATGCGCGGAACAAAACCGCGACCTTCCGGCAACCGCCGCAGCGAGAACGACACTCCTACCGTCTCCCAGCCCGCGCCGCGCATGCCCACGGCCATGTCGCAATCCACCAGCACGTTGTCGGGGAAGCTCTTGACCTTGGAGTATTCCGACACATCGCGGCGGGGCGGTTGCCCGCCGGGCATCCCCAGCCCGGACATGAGGATCGCCGAGAGGTCCACCAGCGGGTCGCCCCCGGACTGCGCGATCACCGGCATAGCGCCGAGATAGCCGCTGGTGTAGGTCCGCACCACCGCGTCATTCACCGGCGACGCCGGATTCTGCATATACCGCACCTCGGGCACCGCCAGCATCACCTTGCGACCGGACATCTCAAAACGAACAAGGTAGGAATCGCCCTGGAACCCGGCCTGCGCGCCCTTCGATCCGCTGATGGCCAGGAGCAAATCCTGCTTCATCAGCGCGCGGGGGATCACCGCAAGCAACTTGGACGAATCGGCCTTGGGATCATTCGGATTCGGACGATACAACGTGATCAAGCCGGGGATCGCTGTCATGTCCTTGGTGACGCTCGCCGCATCCGGCAACCTGCCGGGATCCTGCTGCGGCGATGCCGGCTGCGCGGGAGCGGCCGGAGCCGGCGCCGTGGCCGGCGGAGCGGCCGGAGCCGGCTCGGACTGTGCCTGGACCTTG
>CAYSSA010000006.1:15933-18303 GCA_964433485.1 uncultured Tepidisphaeraceae bacterium
ATGGCGAACGCGCCCGCGACCGCCGATGCCAGCAGCCAGCGGGTGTAACGTGGTCGTTGAGACATGCTTCGATCTCCGTTTGGATATGCGCCAGGCCGAAGTTCCGTACGCCACGGACGCCATCTTCGCCGGGCCGCAGTTGAGCAAACAGATATATGCGCCGACAATCTGGAAGTTTCGGATCACCAAGACCTGTTCAGCCCTGCGCGATGACAACTGGGATGGGCGGACGTGGCAACCAGGACGGTCGGCGCGGGACCACGGCGGATTCAGAGCCTGCACCACACCGCCGGCAGGCAGCGGAGCCGACGCCACTTCAGCAGTGACACGGCAACGTATCTTGTTTGTAAAAAGCGCAAACGCAGGCTCCTTGGAGGCGTTTAATCAGTAGAGTATGCCACAGGAGTTCAATCATGATCAGGTCCGGCGCACTGTTGGCGATTGGGGTAATGCTGGCTACGAGCGGAGTGTGGGCCGGTGACTCACCGGCCCGCCGAGAGGACAAGACGCAAGTGCCGGCCGGAGCCGCGGGGCCGGGCCTTGGAGACCGGGACTCCCCTATGACGAGAGCGATCGCCCGGTTTGTTGACATCGAGCGATTCGCCAGACTCCCCGACCAGCAACGCGAGGCGCAGATTCCCGGATTCTATCGCGAGATGGCGCCGCCCTGCATGACTCCCATGGTCGATGGCATCATCAGCTCATTCCCGGCCGATCTGTTTCAGCAAGGCGGCTCTCTCGCGCCGGAAGATAACCACATCATGGCATATGGCCGACAACTGGATGACGCCGCCACCACGATGAGCCCGCCGGAAATGGCCGAGGCCATCTTCGATGCTCACGGCCGTCTCATCTTGTCCCTGGCCACCAAGGTCCGCTCTGTTCAGATTCTCGAACGACACAAGGCCCAGGTGAAGAAGCTGATCGAGGAGGATCTGAACAGTGACGATCTCGCGGCCGTGCGACGGGCCTGCTCGACGATCCACAACCTGCGGCTGAAGGATTTCAATAAGCGTCTGTTGAAGACGTGCCTGGCTGACGGCAAGTTCGCCACGGAAGCTCGATCGGCCATCATCTGGCTTAACGACCCGGAGTTGACGGATGCACTGATCGCCGACATCGAGAAGAACCCGGCCGCGCTGCGCCGACACCATGGGCTGCTCAATGGAATGCTCTGGGGCCGGGCAGCCAACGGGACGCTGGTGAAGCTGCTCGAGTCGGCCGACGCCGACATCCGCTGCTGGGCGGCGCTGGCCATCCAGGACTGTGTCGATCCGTCCCTGGCGCCGCATGTGACGAGACTGCTGGGAGACAAGGATGCGCGCGTGAAACATGCAGCCGCGCACATGGCCGGCAGGTTGCCCGGAGACGTTTTCCCGGCAGTGCGATCCGAGTTGACCAAACTCCTGGCCGCCGGCGATCTTGAGTTGTGCGTCGAGGCGGCCCAGGCCTTCGCCGAACACAAGGATATCGCCGGCGCCAGGGCCCTGCTGGATCTCTGGCAACAGCCGCTCCCCGAGGGCATGAAAGTGCGCGTGATGCAGGCCGTGAACCGCATGGCAGGCGGCGTCTTCGGCTACGACATGCACCAGTGGGCCCAGCCCACCGCCAACAACATGCGGGCCATCTCACAGTTCGAACTATGGATTGTCGAGCAGGAAACACGCGCGCCGGGGCGATAGAGCGAACCGGCGTACCGCGGAAGCGCCTTTGAAGTAGACCAAACCGGATGCCCGAAGCGACGCCCTTTGACCCAAAGCCCGCAAACGGCGGTGGATACGCGCCTCCCACGTCATCATCAACGAGCGTATGGAGCGGCGATGGAAGCCCCTTTGCGGGCTAATGCTTCTCGCCGGTCTTCGCCGGCGCCGATGCACGCGCTTCAACTACTCTTGCCAACTCCTGTTCATCAAACGCCATGTTCACTTCCGGACCCGTATCCGCAATGATGCGCTGGGCGATGAGGCCGGACACCGGTCCCAGTATGTTGAAGTGGTTGCCGGCCTTGATTCCAAAGAAATGAACCTTTGGATTGCCCGATTCGCCGGCCATGGTCCTCAAGTCATCGATATTACCGGGAGACCGGGCTCCCTCGAACACGAATGTCGGCGTACGGATCGCAAACACCCAGTTGCCTGGGGCTCGTAGTTCCGACTCCCGCAAATCGAACACACGAAACGGCACCTCCTCCGAACCGTAAACAAGTGGGTTGGCCACGGGTCCAAACGAGAAGACAGCCCGGAAGCGGTTGGACGATTCGGCTACCAGCATGGCGAGCGTGCCTCCCGTGCTGTGCCCACCGAGGTAGATCCGGGACGGGTCCACATGAGGCTGGCGCGCCAGGTAGTCCGCCGCAGCCAACACGTCATC
>CAYSSA010000006.1:18327-20389 GCA_964433485.1 uncultured Tepidisphaeraceae bacterium
AGAACTCCTTGACACCAGGATTGCCACCTCCTCCACCCCGTAGCGACGGGTACATCGTGACAATGCCCGCCTGACGAAACGCGCTGGCCGATTGATCGTTGTCCGGCTTGGCCGGTTCCCAAGCCGTCTCCCCAATTCCATTGCTGAACCCCCCGAACAGCCAGATGATCGCCGGACGTTTCCGCCCGTCGGCAGCCGGCGGCGTGAGATAGGCCGCCAACTTGCCACCGGGCGCTGGATAGTGAACCAGGTCAAGAACGCCTTTCGGAGGCACGGGCACGGGATCTTCTTCAGCGATCTTGCGAACCAGCTTCGTCGTGAAACCGCGGCGGGCCTCGGCCAAAGTGGCCGGATGACTGGGCGCAACCGGTGCGACGACGGGCGCAGCCTGCGGGAGCACAGGCGAAGGAGCCGGCGATTCGGCGTCAGGCATCGGCCCCCAATACTCGTCCGCCTTTGAAACCGGAACAAACACCAGCTTGGCGCCCTCTGTGCCGGGGCACCGGTAGATTCCGCCTTGTGGGCCGCCACCGGTCGTTCCCAGCATCAGCTTCATTTCGCGCTGATCGGCAGGAATCTCCCGTCCGTCAAGGGAACGATCCAGATGAATGGTGATACCGTACTCATGCGGCTCCCAATGGCCCTCCGCATGTTTTTCGAGCGGCTGGCCGAAATCCAGTTTCTTCGGCCAGTACAGGCTATAGTTGAGTGTCCGATCCGCTCGCACGTCAAGCAGCATGCGCGTGACCGCCTGCTTCGGATTCCCAACTCTGGCCTCCCATTTCCCAATGGATTGGGTGGCAAGGTCCGGCGATTTCTCTGGAACAGGCGCCGCGGCGGGGCTGCCAACCGACCGGCGCGGAGTCTGGCGTACAGGATTCGGACCGGCATACGGCCGGTTCTCGTCACCGCCCAAGACCTGCATCAGTATCACGACGCACATGGCGACAACAGCGCACCCGGAACCGATCACCCCCGCCTTGGCCCGTGTGCTGAGTGATGCAAACCATGCAACCGCTGCGGGCGCCGATTTCGCCTCCGGTACCGCAACGGTTGGCGCGACAAATGTCTGTTGCATCTGCTCGGTATCGACCTGAATGCCGTCCAATGAAGGCGGATCAAATTCGCCCGACGCGCTTTCCAGCGGGGGAATTGCCACCACTCCGCCACAGGCCTTGCACTTGCCCTTCTTCCCCGCCATCTTCTCGGATACACGATAACGCTTCCCGCACTCTCCACACATTGCATCTATAGCCACAGGTGACCCCTTTCTTCATCCGCCCCGCGACGACACACCGTCGAATCAGGCAAAGTACCTATAGATACCAGGCTTGAACAACCCTCTTGTTGCCACGTTGACATCACCACGGGAACGCAAAGCCGCGCATTGTTCCGCAGCCAGTTGCGTTCCCGCATCGCCGATCAATACATCGCCTTTTGCGCCTTCTGGAAGGTCGCCCCGGGCGGCGGCAGTTTCTTCATCGCCTCGTCGTAGTTCACGATGTACTCCCACCAGTTGTTGTAGAAGCCGTCCGTCACGCCGGGAGAATGCGGGATTCGCTGCATGAACCACATATGATGTCCAACAATGCCCTTCCAGCCGCCGGATTCGGCGTTCTGCAGCTTCTTTTTTCGCGGCAGAACCGGATAGGTGAGCCAGTCGTCGGCATAGGTCCAGACTTCCCTGGGGTTGTCCCAGTCATAATCGCCTGCCGAGTTCGGGGCCGAGTGGCAGCTTCCGACCTCCGCCTCGCCGGGATGGGTCTTGTCGATGCGGGTGAAGCGATTCCAGACGTTGTCGCCGTTCTTCTTGTGGTCCCAGATTCCCTTGCCGACCGTCAGCGACATGACGCTTTCAATGCGATGGCAGAAGTCCTCCAGCGCCTCGCCTTCGCCGCGTTCGTAGCTGAAGCCCATGATCCAGATGGTCTTGCCGATATCGGGAATGTCGTATGGCCGATAGAACCACGGGTTGTCGGTCTGGTAGGGAATCTTGTCGCCGGGAATCTTCCAGTGCAGTTCATCCCATTGCATGTAGGGCGCGCCCCACAGCCAGATTTCG
>CAYSSA010000006.1:20491-20751 GCA_964433485.1 uncultured Tepidisphaeraceae bacterium
TTCCCACATGTTCAGGAAGGCTTCTTCGGTGTAGGTGAAACCGTTCTTGAACTCGGTGAAGCCGTCGTATTCAATCATGTCCACGATGCGGTAGTTGACGTAGCCGTGGCTGGCGATGCGCATGTCGTCCACCAGCTTGAGCGTGAGCTTGTAAGGATCGCTCCAGCGCATGTACTGGTGGAGTTTCAGCTTGTTCCGCGTCTTGAGGACCGGATCAAACACCAGCACCAGGACGTTCACATCCTTCGTGCCAATCGACT
>CAYSSA010000006.1:20761-24413 GCA_964433485.1 uncultured Tepidisphaeraceae bacterium
ACCGCACCGGAGTCTCCTCGGCCGCCCCGGACGACACACCGGCCAAACACAACGCGACCCCAAGGCAAAGCAAAAGACCGAGTTTGATGGACTTCATAACGCTCCTCATTTCAAAGACAATTGTCCAATCCGCCGCAGGCACGGCAGTCGAGCAGTTGCCAGCAATACCACAACATGCGCGGCAGATGAAACGGGCCCTTCCACATGTTTCCCTTCAGCCGCGAGGAAACCCCGCCGTCGCGATGCAGATAGCCATACCACTCGCCATGCACCGGGTCGGCAAAATGAGAAAAACTCCATGCATGAACCTGCCGGTGCCACTCGGCGTATCGCACTTCGCCAGTCAGACACCACGCCAGCAGCGTCGCAATTATCGCCTCATTGTGCGGCCACCAGAACTTCATGTCGTGCCAGTACTCCTGCACCGGAAGACCCCGAAGATCTCGAAAATAGTAGATGCCCCCGAATTCCTGGTCCCAGCCACGGAGCCACATCCAGTCGAGAATGGTCAACCCCATCCCGATCAATCGCCGGTCTTTGCGGAGCCTGCCTTCGTGCAGGATGAACCACGCGGCCTCGATGGCGTGGCCGGGATTCAGCGTCCGACCGTCAAAGTGGTCGATGATCTCCCCTGCCGGGCCGACAACCTCCATCAGCGCCTGCTGATCCGGCTTCATGAAATCCCGCTCGATGCACGCGATGCTCCGGTCGATCCACTCCGTACAGGTCCGCCCGGCGACAACCACATCACCCAGATGTTTTCGCAGTTCCTGCGCTGTGACTATGCCGATCATGTGCGGCCCGATCCCCTGCATCGGCCGGTTGTCGGATGAGACCTTGGGCGGAATCCTGCCGGGCGTGAACGAATAGTCCAGGTAGCTGGCGAAACATCGCAGGGCATCTTCGATCGCCCTCGCCTCGCCACTGGCTATGGCATAGGCGGCATTGGCGATGGCGGCGAAGGCTTCGCTGTAGACATACCGCCGCATCCGCAGCGGCCGGCCGTCGCGGGTGACGGTGAAATACATCTTGCCATCCGGCGCAAAGCCATGCTTCCGCAGAAACTCGATCGAACTGCGGGCCGCCTCCAGCCACTCCGGGCGACGTTCAACGGCGAGATAGAGCGTGGCGAACATCCACGCCCCGCGGCCCTGGAACCAGACGGACTTGTCGGTGTCGATGACTGTGCCGTCGCGGTCGAGCGAGGTAAGTATGCCGCCGTGCTCGCGGTCGAGCCCATGCCTGAGCCAGAAGGGAATGACATCATCTAGCAGGGTATCGCGGTAGCAAATGAGAAGCGGGGCTTGGTTTTGCGAGGATGCGTGCGTCACATGCATCTCATGTATCTTTATCTACACCAGTTCTTCAAACTGCTCCTCGGTAATGCCGGCCTGGCGAATTAACGAGCGCAGGGTGCCCTTGGCGAGTTCACGATGGTCCGGCACAGTCAGTCGCCGCATGGATGGATGCCGAAAGATGATGTGGCTGCCGGTTTGGTGATCAACCTCATAACCCAGCCTGCAAAATGCTCGGACGGCGTCACGGCCCGAACAGACGGGGTGGCGGCCCATGTCAGACCTCAATGATCTCTTCCGTTATTGGCGATGGAACGGGCTCGTTGTGCTTTTCCAGGCTGGCGATGTACCCCTTGATCGCATCCCGGATATTGGCGATCGCCGCCTCCCGAGTCGCTCCCTGCGAAACACAGCCAGGCAGACTCGGACATTCAGCCACAAAAATCCCATCCTCGTCTGGCTCAATGATGATCCTGAATCGCATGATTCAAATCATGCCGGCCAAATCAGCCTTAGTCAACTCGAAACTGCTCAGGGCGTGGGCGCTCCCGGCATCAGCGACTCCTTGCGAAGTTGCTCCTTGAACGCCTTAAGAACCGGCACCACTTTTTCCTCTCGCTCGACGGCTTTGGCATCGCCGGCCTTCCGCGCGATCTCCAGCATCAGTTCGTGCGCCGGCAGATCGTACGGATCGACATAGATGGATTCCATTGCATACTTTTTTGCCTCATCGAGCCGACCGTTGTCAAAACAGAGCCGCGCGAGGCGCTTGGCGAAGCGATTGTCCTTCACCGTCGTCTGGTGCAGCCGCAACAGGCACTTGCCGGCGTTTTCCACATCACCTTTGTTCAGGTAGAGGAACGCCAGCCGCTGATACGGCAACTGGTCCATCGGCCGTAGTTTCTGGATTTCCTCCCATGCCTTCAGCGCCTCGGCGTATTGCTTTGTCGTGATCAGCCCTTCGGCCTTCTCGCGAAGCTCGTTGTATTTCTTGCTGGTCGCCTCGTCATAACCCCAGCCCTTCACCTGCTTCTCGGCCCAGGCGGTGAATTCCTCCTCGAACGACTGAATCTGAATGCCCAGCACGTCCGGGAAGATGTCCTCCTGCACCCGGCCGCGGCGAAACTCGGCCATCATCTTCAGCAGCGCCCCACGGCCCCACTTCTCCTGGATGTACTCGCACACCCAGGCCGACTGCGCATACGCCTGAGCGCGGTCGCTGGGTTTCTTCGGACGGACAAAAGCCCAGGTGAGGTTCTCCATCGAAAACAGTTGCCTGTGCTTCACTGCGTTGTACAGCATCGGCACCCATTCCCAGCGCATGGGCGAATGCTCCTCCATAACCGCCAACCCCTCGGTCATCCAGTGGCCGATGCGGTTCTCGGTGGCCGACAGCGTCACGGTATGCGTGAACTCATGCCGCAGCACCTGCGCCCAGTTGTAGGAGCCCATCGCATTGCCCTCGCCCGGCGCCGGCGTGGCCAGGGCGATCACGCGCCCGGTGCTGGCGCCAACCGTGCCGATCCACGGCGCGCCCGTCACGCGGGCCGAAAACTGCTCGTGTGTGGGAAATATCTCAATGTAGGTCTTGAGCTCGGGCTCATGCTGAAAAACGCCGCAGACATCCGCATAGATGCTCTCCATGTATTCCGGCACGTACAGGTCGATGATCGGATCCCGCTGGCGGCTGAAGATCAACACAAAATTCCTGCTCTCAACGCGATCCATCTTCGCCATGCGATCCAGCAATCGCAGGTAGTTGATGGTGCGATAGTTGAACGGGTCGTAGGCATATGCCGCATCCAGCACGACCTTCGCCTTGTCCTCATCACCGCTCTGCGTCAGCAGCAGCCCCAGCCCGTTGCGGGCCTCGCTCATCCACGGCGCTCGTTCAATCGCCTTCTCATACATCTTCTCGGCGCGCGGATACTGCCGCATGGCGCCCAGGTGCTCGCCAAGCTCGAAGTAGGCCGACGCATTCTGCGGATCCAGCTTCTCGATCTTCGCCAGTATCTCCTCGACCTCCTTGTCCCTCATCTGCAGAGCGGCCGCCGACGCCGCCAGCGCCAGCGCCTCCACATGATTCGGATGCTTCGCCAGAATCGCGTTGATGACCCTGTCGGCCTCCTTGGGCGTTCGCTGGTGAAGCAGCGCGCGCGCCTCGAGCAGGGCGCACTCGAGGTTGTCGGGGTCAATCTTGCGCGCGGCCGCAATGGCCGCGTCCGCGCCGTCAAAGTTGAACTGCGACAGCGCGATGTAGCCGGTGAGCACGCGAGTGTGAACGTCGTTCGGATTGGATGCCAGCGCCGCCGTCAGCTCCTTGGCGGCCTCCCGCCCGTTCTCATGCGACAGGTAAT
>CAYSSA010000006.1:24448-26332 GCA_964433485.1 uncultured Tepidisphaeraceae bacterium
CGGGCCAGTAGGAGCGGTCCACAATGTCATACGCCTGCACGAACGCCTTGAGAATCAGTTTCTGCAAGTCCGGGTTGCCCGCGTACTTGCCATTGAGCTTCGCCCAGTGATCAAACGCCTGCCCGAGCAGAGTGAACGACTCGGCATCCTCAAACAGACGCGCTTCCTGGCCGCGCCATTTCTCCCACCACTGCGCGTGTATGTGGTCGAACTCCTTGCGGGCGGAGACGATATCGCCGGACTGCTCCAGATACAGTCCAAGATGAACCCGCGGCCCCAACGACTCGGGCTGTCTCGCCACAAGCGCCCTGAGAATCTCGATGGCCTTGTCGTACCGGCCGACGCGGGCATGGACTTGCGCTCTCAGCAGACCCACCGCGGGATCGTCGGCGACCGTCTTCTCCTCCAGCACGGCCAGGGCCTCGTCTGTCCGGCCAAGATTGCCCAACGCATATCCCTTGACCCATGCGGCGCCCGGACCGCTTAACCTGGCCAGTTTCACGGTAATCAGCGCCTGCTTGTAGCGACCCATGAACGCCTGTTGCCGCGCCTTCTCAAGGTCGGTGAAGTAGCTCGGCGGCTTGAGATCGGGCAGTTTCTCGGGAAGGTATTCATCAAGCCATTTGCCCGGGAGCGTTTGGCGGGAAAGTTCGGCGCTGGCCGTTCCGCCTGCGACGGCGGCCAGCGCAATAACGAGAATGAGGGTGGTGGTGCGCATGGATCAGGCTTCCTGTGAAACTGACGCGCCTCCGGACGCTAAGTTGCACAAGCGGATTATACCCCCGGCCACCCCTTCAGCGCACCTCGACGGCGTCACCGCCGCGGCGCGACGACTCGTACATGGCCAGCACGATGGCCACCGATTTGCGTGCCTCACCAGGATGAGTGTCGGCGTCGCGCCCGGCCTCCCAGCACTCGAGAATGTGCCGCACGTTCTTGGCGTGCAGCTCAATCTTGACGTCCTTGTTGCTTGCTCCCCCGGCGGTACTCACGGCCGCATTCAGGCCAAACTGCTCCAGCAACGCCGCCCCGCCCGCATCGGCCAACCGCTTTTTCCAGATGTCCGGCATCGGCGGAGCAAACTGCTCCAGCAGACGAGCGTCTTCGGGCCGCTCCTCCCGGAACTTGAACACCCGCAGCCCCCCTTCGGAAACCGCCGTGCCATGCTCGCCACCGATCTCGATCCTCACCGGGCCACCCGGAAACATGGCGGTGGTGCCCATGATCGTGCCATAGCCGCCGTCGGCAAACTCCAGGGCGCAGCAGCCCGTGTCCTCGGTCTCGATCTTCGGATGGATGCGGCTCGACGAGTAGGCCGACACGCGCTTGACCGGCCCCACGATCCATTGCAGCAGGTCGATGGCGTGAACTGACTGGTTCATGATCGCGCCACCGCCGTCCAGCCTCCAGGTGCCGCGCCAGGCCACTTCCGCATAGTACTTGTCGGGGCGGTACCAGGGCGTGAAACATCCCGCCCAGGCGATCCGCCCGAATCGGCCCTGAACCCGGGCATCGTGCAACGCCCGGTTCGCCGCGTTCCAACGGTTCTGAAAAATACCGGCGATGCGCGCACCGTTGGCGCGGGCCAAGTCGGCCATCTGGTCGATGCGCTCCGGCACGATCTCCATCGGCTTTTCGGTAATGACATTGATGCCCCGCTCCAAAGCCAGTCTCGCCGGACCGAAATGGTCGCCACTCGGCGTGCCGATATGAAGAACATCCGGCTTCTCCCGGCCCAGCATCTCCTCCAGCGAACTGTAAATGGGAGTGTTGGGCGCCTTGGCGCCCTCCACCGCGACCTTGGCTCGCGATGGATCGACGTCGCACACCCCAACCAGCCGGGCGTTTGCCAGCGTTGGGATGAGCTGCACATGCCAGCTTCCG
>CAYSSA010000006.1:26359-41044 GCA_964433485.1 uncultured Tepidisphaeraceae bacterium
CCAACCACCGCGCATCGCCACATTCTCGCCATAACTCGAACTCCTTTGCTTGCGTAAAGGGCAAGGAAGCTACGACAAGGCCGCATTGGGAGCAAGCGCTGGGCGGAGGGGACACACCAGCCTTCATCTGGAAATATAACGAGGCCCGGGGAACGCCCCCGGGCCTCATCGGGAAGGAAAGGAGTGGACTAAAGATAAGTTTTCAGACGGACAGGTCCGGCGGACGAAGGAAGCGGGGAAATGGCCGGCCGCTCAGACTCGCCCAGAGGTGATAACATCGCAAACCCGCCCAGCAGCGAGCCTCGGCCGGAAGAATCTGCACGGCAATGCGGCTCGGGCCGATGAAGTTGAGTTTGACATCCTGCAGGTCGCGCAAGGTCACCGGCTGGCCGTGCCGCGACAGCGAAACGTGCAGCCATGGCTCGCCGGCGTCATCGGCAACGGCGTTGGAGACAACCACCAGTTCGTCGGACCGGACGTAGGCCGCGCCATCCCGGCAACGCGAAAGCATGCGCCACCACGGGGGCAAGACCGGCGGGACGGTGTCGGCGATTTGGAAACTCATCGGTCATTCCTCGATACGGTTCGTCGCGGAAATCCATTCCGGACCAGGGAATTCAAAGACAGTGGCGGCCGCTCATCCTTGAGCGTCTGAGAGGCGGAAATGGGCTGCGGATGGCGATACGTGCCATTCCGAAGTCGGGCATGGCGGTCCTCCGTGACCTGTCCATCACGTGTCGTGCGGCCGGCCCAGGTGGCCGCATACCCGGCGGAAGCATTCGTGGCCTTGTGAGCCGTCACGCCGCCTTTGTGCCAGGATCCACGTCGCCGCAGCCCTTGGTTTTCCGCCTGTCAGGATACGAGCCAGCGCCAGTTCCGATCCGTCGGAGAGGCCGGGTCGGGCGCCGCCACGGGGCACCGATCAATCGGCACAGGATGAAAGTCCTGAAGTTTCTGGCAGACCCAGAACAGGTCGAAACGATGGGTGGTTCGCGCGGGATTGAACCGGGAACCGGCCCGACCGTTGTACGTGGTGACGAAAGTCACCGTGCGCGAGTTCTCGTTGATAATCGCCCACCGCTCGACCGTGATGCGATTTCGGTCCAGCGGACGCAACTCGAAACGGAACACGCTGGTCGCCGGTATCGGACGCCGCGTCACGCCATAGATTCTGCCGAGCACGTCATTGGTCCGCAGGGAAAACATCTCGGCCGCATTTGCCAGGTTCAAACTGCTCATGTCCAACTCCGTCAGGAAATGGCCGCGCCGGGCGGCCGGGTGTGTGGTCGATACACAAAGTCCCCGCCATTAGTCCAGTCAGTCAGGCCGCCGGAGCGGCATGGTTTCGGCCGCCAGCGCCAACCCGGGATCCCTGACCTTTCCCGCCAGCGTCACATAGAGCCACGGCTTCCGATAGGCGGTGTTGACCTGGCTCCCCAGGCGAAGCCCCAGCCGCTGACAACGCTGACGTTCCTTCGCCAGTTGCTTCGGATCGCTCACCTTGAGTTTCGCGCAGCCGTGATGGAGCAGTGTCTGGAGCTGTACATTCTGGTACGACATTGGTGACATATCTCTGCTTCCTTTCTACTAACGTTGCTCATTCCTCCGAGTTCGGGGGGCTCCATCCACCGCCGAACTCACCGTTGGGTGCCTTGGCGGCATCGCGGGAGGAAGCCTGCACTCCCACGAAACACCGCCCACCTGGGCGATCCGGATCCTCCGGACGTCAGTGAAAATCCTTTTCTCCTTACTCAAATTGTCCATTTTCACATCTTGCCACGGACGTGATTGATGGGGGAGTTATACACCGACTTGTCCATTTTCCACATGAAAATCAACATTGTCCAGAGACAGTTTATCCACAATGCTCCCTATCTCCTTTTAGAATACAGACTAATAATGTGGACTATTCTGTGGAAAGATTGGCAGGGTTATCGGACCGCCAGAGACGACAAAATGTAGATTTTTCGAATCTCAGCAAAAATACGCCGTCGGTTGCGTCCAGATCAGATCAAGCGCAACGGCAAGAACAGGACCTATGGAATGTGGATAAATTGGAAATGGCCAGATTCACGCGGCCCAGTCACACCCATTGCAGTGCGAGGTACGCGTGCCAGATCGCCACCAACAGGCAGGTTGTTGTCATCAAGGCGCCGATGTGATCGAACGACTCACCGCCTTGAATTGTCCATATTCACCTAAGCAATTATCGGACCACACGCCTTTTTGGCTTCAGTCTCAGGTTTCTAAGTTATATTATGCAGAATATGCATTGCCGTTGTGTTAATATAGGAAATTTATTCAGTATTGGCAATATTAGCACGTGCTCCCCGGCAATCACCCGTCAGACCGCAATCGCAACATCCCCCGTGTCAATGAGTACACCCGATTGACCTTTTCGGCTTCAGTCGCCTATGAACCTGAGCATACATTCGCTTATCAAGGAGCAACCGCAATGAAGTGCCTGACTGGACTGATGTTGGCCGCCTTCCTGGCCTGCACGGCATTCGCTACCCGCGCGGCGGACTCGCCGGCAGTTCAACAAAAGCGGATCGTCTTCATCGCCGGCAAGCCCAGCCATGGCTGGGGACAGCATGAACACAAGGCCGGCTGCATGCTGCTGGCCTGGTATCTGAATAACAACGTGCCGCAGGTCAAGGCAGATGTTTACACAAATGGCTGGCCAAAGGAGCCAAATGCGCTGGACGGGGCGGCCGCCGTCATTGTCTATTCGGACGGCGGAGGCGGCCACCCCGCCATCCCGCACCTCCAGACGCTCGATGCCCTGGCCAAGAAAGGCGTCGGCATCGGCATGATCCACTACGCCGTGGAGGTACCCAAGGACAGAGGCGGCAAAGAGTTCCTGGACTGGATCGGCGGATACTTCGAGACCTTCTGGTCCGTCAATCCACACTGGCGCGGGGAATTCAAGGCCCTACCCAACCACGCCGTCACGCGCGGCGTCAAGCCGTTCTGGACCCAGGATGAGTGGTACTACAACATGCGCTTCCGCGAGGACATGAAGGGTGTTACGCCGATTCTCACGGCCATTCCGCCCGACAGCACCCGACAGGGCAAGGATGATGCGCACGGCGGCAACAAGTTCGTCCGCGAGAACAAGGGTCGCGCGGAGACCGTCCTCTGGGTGTCCGAAAACGAAGGCGGCGGCCGGGGCTTTGGCTGCACCGGCGGGCACTTCCACAAGAACTGGGCCAACGACGACTTCCGGACCACTGTGCTCAACAGCATCCTCTGGATTGCCAAGGTCGAGGTGCCCGAGAAGGGAGTGCCTACGCAGCGGCCGCAGGTGGATGAACTGCTGAAGGACCAGGATCCCAAACAGCCGCCGAAGGACTTCAACAAGGACACCTTCGCCAAAGAGCTTGAGAAACTGAACGAGCCCAGGTGAAGTCGTGGCGTTTGACGACGGCGGCCGACAGTGATCGGCCGCCGTTCTTGTTTCTATTTGGAAGCATCGGGACTTCGCCACACCCCGTCCGGGCCAAGCAACTCGTATGGCTTGAATCGCCGCTTGTAGTCCATCGACTTCGAATTGGCCACCCAGTAGCCCAGGTAATACCAGGGGATTCCGGCCCGGCGGGCAGTCTCGATTTCCACCAGCGCGCTGTAGGTGCCCAAGCCCCGCCATGACTCATCGGGGTCGAAATAGAAATAGACCGAGCTGAAGGAGGTCCGTGAGAAGTCGCAAATCCCCACCCCCAGCAGTTTGCCTCGCGGGTCGCGGTATTCACCCTCAATCGTCTGCACCGGCGACTCGTAAAGGAACATCTCAAACGAACGGCGGTCCTCCTCGCGCGGACCATGCCGGGCACTGGCGTAGCGGCGGTAAACAGCGAACTTCTCGTCGGTGCAGACAGGCGGCCCGAAGGTGATGCGCAGGTCGCTGTTCCTGCGCCATGTCCGCCGCTGCGATTTGCTCGGTGCGAAGCCTTCGGTCGGCACCCTCATCTGCACGCACTCGCGGCATCCCGGACAAACCGGCTGGTAGAAGATTTCCCCGCTGCGGCGGAAGTTCGCGTCCATGAACCGCCGATACAAATCCGCATCCACCGACTCCGATGCAAAAGCCCGGAACTGCGCCGTCCGGCCGGGAAGATACACGCACGCATGTTCGGGGCACACCGTCAGGGGTACTTTGACGGGAGGAGCCGGCACGCCCGCGAACTGAGCATCCTGGTTGGAGGAAACACTGGACACTGGAGAACAACTCTCGAAAGACCGGCCAGCCGCTCATGAAAAACGGCCGGCATCAATTGCCGGCCGTGAGTACTTCGTTGTCGGCAGGCCGCTTACCACGCGAAATGGGCGAATGCCTTGTTGGCCTCGGCCATGCGGTGCGTGTTTTCGCGGGTGGTCATGGCCTTGCCTTCCTTCTTGTAGGCCGCCATGAGTTCTTCCGCCAGTCGGAACTTCATCGGACGCCCGCCCGCGCCGCGGCAGGCTTCCAGAATCCAGCGGATGGCCAGCGACTGCTGACGCTTCTTGTTGACCTGCATCGGCACCTGATAGTTGGCGCCGCCGACGCGCTTGGAGCGGACTTCCACGGTTGGCTTGACGTTGTTCAGCGCCGTCTCGAATACCTCGAGGACCGGCACTTCCTTAATCTTCTTGGCGATCTCATCCAAAGCGCCGTACACGATCGACTGGGCCACCGTCTTCTTGCCGCCCCACATGATGCAGTTGATGAATTTCCCAACCAGCTTGCTGTTGAACCGGGGATCCGGTTTGAGAACCTCTTCGCTGCGGGTGAACTTCTTGAACGCCATATGACCATCCTCTTTCCGTTCTCGGTCGGGAGAAAACTCCCGATGATTCGTTCTCCCCGGACCGCCCCGGTCACACGACCAGGATCACCGGACCGGGAATACTCCGGAACTTCATTTGAATCGCTATCCTGCGGTTTACTTGCCCTTCTTCGCGCCATACTTGGACCGTCCGCGCTTGCGGCCGTCCACGCCAAGGGCGTCCAGAGTGCCGCGGACGATGTGGTAGCGCACACCCGGAAGGTCGCGCACGCGACCGCCGCGAACCAGCACAATCGAGTGTTCCTGAAGATTGTGCTCCTCGCCGGGGATGTAGGCCGTAACCTCGCGGCCGTTGCTGAGGCGCACACGGGCGATCTTCCGAAGCGCCGAATTCGGCTTCTTCGGCGTCATGGTCTTGACCTGAAGGCACACGCCGCGCTTCTGCGGGCAAGCCTGCAGATCCTTGACCTTGTTGATGCGGGCCAGGGCTCGGCGGGGTTTCTTAATCAACTGGTTAATCGTTGGCATATCGATCCTTAGCGTTAACTCCGGGCGCAACGCCCAATCCCGCCAACCCGGCGGAAGCCCCGCATTATAGGAAAGGTTGATCTTGAAGCAAGGCGTGGGAAACACGAAATCCAATCTTGGTCCGCAAACGAGCCCGGCTGGAACCAATTGCAAATCCCCGCTGCGCCCGTATCTTCTCTGCCCAAAGGAGCGAACATGAACGTTCTTGTGGCCGGTGGAGCGGGATATATCGGGTCGCACACGGTCAAACGCCTCAGACAGGCCGGACACAATCCGGTGATCTATGACAATCTCTCTCGCGGCCACAAGGCAGCCGTGGAGATCCTTGGCGTGCCCGCCGTCATGGCCGATCTCAACAACCGCGACACGCTCATCAAGGCCCTCACGCACCACCGCATCGACACCGTGATGCACTTTGCCGCCTATGCCTACGTCGGCGAGTCCGTCGAGAAGCCGCTGTTCTACTACGACAACAACGTGGCCACGACGATCAATGTGCTGCAGTGCATGCAGGAGACCGGAGTGCGGAGATTCGTTTTCTCCTCCACCTGCGCCACCTACGGCGATCCGGAGCGCATGCCCATCGTCGAGACCGACCGCCAGGCGCCGGTTTCTCCTTACGGCCGAAGCAAACTGATGGTTGAACAGATCCTCAAGGATCTGGCGGTCGCCGACCACAGCTTCTCTTTCGCCGCGTTGCGGTATTTCAACGCCTGCGGCTGCGATCCCGACGGGCAGATCGGCGAGGACCACGACCCGGAAACCCACCTGATTCCGGTGGTGCTTCAGTCGCTGCTGGGCGTGCGCGACAAGGTCACACTGTTCGGTGAAGACTATCCCACGCCCGACGGCACCAATATCCGCGACTATATCCATGTGTGCGATCTGGCCGACGCGCACATCCTGGCGATGGAAAAACTGCGTGAGGGCCAGCAACTGTTCCTGAACCTCGGCACGGGACGGGGGTTTTCGGTCAAGGAGATTATCGCCGTGGCCGAGCGCGTGACCGGGAAAAAGGTGCCGCTTTCGATCGGTCCGCGCCGGGCGGGTGACGCCATCGCCCTCTGGGCCGACCCTTCCCTGGCGCGACAGACCATTGGCTGGGAGGCAAAGATCAAGGACCCCGAGGCGATCATTCGCTCGGCCTGGACCTGGTTCTCCAAGAACCCGCGGGGGTACGGACGTTGACGCTGCTGCTCTTGTTCATTGTCGCGCTGGTGTCGGGTTACGTGGACGCCATCGCTGGCGGCGGCGGACTGCTCACGGTGCCTGCACTGATGCTGACCAACCTGTCCGACACGGCCGCTCTCGGAACCAACAAAGGCCAGGCCGTCTTCGGCGTAGCCTCTTCGCTCTATCGCTACGCCCGCTCGCCTCTGCTGGACAAACGGCGGGCAATGGCCTCGTTTGCTGCGGGGTTTCTCGGATCAATTGCGGGCACAGTCGCCGTCATCTACATCGGCTCGCAATACGGGCAGTACCTCCGGCCCGTGGTCATGGTCATGCTGGCGGCCGTGGCGATGGCGATGCTGTTCCAGCGTTTGCCGGACCATGTCGAGACAGGGCGTCACCGGGCGTGGGGACTGGTGCTCCTGGTGGCCGCCGGACTGGGCTTCTACGACGGTTTCTTCGGCCCGGGAACCGGCATGTTCCTCATCATAGCGTATGCGTGGCTGTGGCGCGAGGCGCTGGACCGGGCCAGCGCCAACGCCAAGGTGGTGAACTGCGCCAGCAACCTCGGTTCGATGCTGACTTTTCTTGTGCGCGGTCTGATCGTCTGGCAATATGCCCTGCCGATGGCCGTCGGCCAGCTTATCGGCGGCTGGCTGGGGGCCCACACGGTGGTCAAGGGCGGTCGAAATGTCGTGCGGGTGGTTGTGATCCTTATGTCCCTGGCGCTGCTGGCGCGCCTGGGATGGAAGGTCTGGCGGGGCGAGTGACCGGACAGATCGTCCGGTTCACTCCTGATCCCTTGTGTGCAACTGCATCGAGCCCGCCTTGGCCACCATCCGCCAGCATCCGCGCCGAGCGAGGGACATCGGTGATATTCCGCAGCAACATTGTGAACCCAGGAACACCAATGGCCGCCAGGCTTTGCAGTGCCAGGTGCGCGGCGTGGTTGGGCGTCGCCCCGGCATGATGAGACGCCGCGATGACCCAGATTGATAGAGGGCTCCAATAACTCGCTATGGAGTTGCCCAGATCGCCCTGGCACACATAAACCGCTCGCCTGATATACGCCGGACCATCGGTCGAAACCAGGTCCTTGTGCCGTAGGCACAGTGGCGCCGACACGGCCACAAAGACGGCGATCGGCAAGAGAAACTCCAGTGCGACGGCAACTCGGAAACGTACTACAGGCGAAATCATCGTTGCCTCAAAAAGCCGGGCATTGTCGCGCAAAGAGGCGAGACCGCTTCATTGAACGCGCCGCCGCAGCACCACAACATCCAGAACGCGCATGCGATCCGCATAAGCCAACCCGCGCTGCCGCGCCACCTCGGCGTACTCGGCGCGCACATGCGGCGGTTGCGTGCGCCAGAAGTCGTCGGACATCACCATCCAATGCATCCACTGAGCCTGGGGCGTAATCCGAAAATAATTGTCGTCCGGCTTGGCGATGGTCCCGCCCTGATACCAATAAAGCGAGTCTTCCTGGTAGTCGATCATGCCCACATCACCGGCATGGGTGGCGCCCTGGTCTCGCAGGATTTGCCCGATCTGCCTTGGAAGCCAGAGAAACCCCGCTCGCGGCAGATAGAGCAGATACGTCCACAGCAATACAGCAACCATGCCGACCGCCATCGCCAGCATCGCCCGCTCGATGGACTTCCGGAACCACAGAACCCACACCACAACCGCCCATGTAACGCCCAGCGCGGCCAGGCCGATCGACGGAATCAGCAACGCGACGCGATACTCCGGAAACCTGACGCCACCGGCAAAACCGCTGCATCCGATGAGGGCCACGGCCATGCACCACAGGCTCACCGGCAATACGTTCAGTCGTCGAGTCAGATCGTCATGCCGGCCCTGCAAGCAGCGCACAACCAGGTCGGCCGTCAGCAGCGCCAGCGGCGGAAACACCGGCAGGATATAGTGCGCCAGCTTGGTCTGCACCAGTTCCATCAGAATCCACGGCCCGATGATCGCCGCCAGGGCAAAGCGAATGATCGGCCGACCCCGGTTCCTCCAAGCCACCACCAGCACCGCGATCAACATCAAGCTCCAAGGCATGAACGTGCCCCAGATAGTGGCCAGGTAATACCCCGGCGGGCCTTTGTGTCCCTCCAGCGCCTTGGACGCCCGGTTGACGATCTCGTGGCCGATGGCTCGGGGCAGAAACGTCGGCTCGCGAAGATGCACCAGCAACAGCCAGGGACCACAGATGGCCGCCAGTATGAATACTCCCGACAGCGGCCGAGTCCGCGCCAGCCAGCGCCACGCGCTCCAGGCGCAATCGCCCGCGCGCGGCGCAATCGCAGAGTCCCGCCCCGGCTCGTCCAATCCTCGGTGCTTGCCCTCCGCGGCCGGCCGCGTCGCCAGATCCATCAACACCAACACCAGTATCGTCATCCCCGACACCGCCAGCACCACCGGGCCCTTGGTTAGAATCGCCAGACCTGCCGCCGCCCACATCACGGCGGCCACGCGGCGATCGTTCGCACCGAGATAAATGGCGCATAGACATACCTGCGCCCCCGTCACCCACAACAGCAATACCGCGTCGGTAATGCACATCTTGCCCGCCGCGATTGACAGGCCGCTCGTGCCCAGCACCACCACAGTCCAGAATGCTCGCCGCCATCCCAGCCACCGGCCTGCCGCCAGGCCCACAAGCAGCAGCGTACCCGCCATTCCCGCGGCCGACGGCAGGCGAGCGCCGAAATCGTTGATCCCAAAGACGCGCATCGAGGCCGCCTGGCACCAGTAGATGAAGATGGGCTTGGCCGTGCGCACACGGTCCAGCAGTCGCGGGACAACCCAGTCGGCCGGCTGACTCAGCAGCATCTGCCTGGAAGTCTGCGCATAGCGAGGCTCGTCGCGGTCCCAGAGCCCGACCGATCCGTTTCCCAGCAGGTACACCACCGCCATCACGGCCACGGCCGCAAACGTGCCCCGGCGATATTTCCGCGCAGCCACTTTCATGGGCGGAATCTTAGCCGAAGCCGCCGGGATTGCGCGGTATGGGATTCCACGGCCCTTATCCTTGATCACCCGCCAGAGGATCATTCCGAGCGCTGGCGGCCAAGACCCTCTGCAAGTAAGGCCAGCGCCCTCGCTGGCCTGGAATGCGGGGAAGGTTCGCGATTCAGGAAGGCCGGCGAGGACGCCGGCACTACTTGATTCCGTCAACCTGCGTCTTGCCCGCCTCAAGGGTCTGCCCCGACGCCAGCCTCACCGCCTTGTCGCCGAAGTTGACCGTCACCTTCACCCCATTTGCAAACGTCGTCCGCTGCACATCCCGATCCGGCGTCAGGAAACAATGGTCGGTCATTTCGCTGTAGCCGCACGCCCGCGTGATGTCGGCCGACGTGCGATAGCTCTGCGCGAAGCGCCCTTTCTCCTTCTGCCAGAGGTCGCGGTTGAACATGAACATGGGCGGTACGGCATAGAGCGCGTTGAACTGATCGCGCTTGTCCCACAGCGCAGGCAGCTTGTTGTTGTAGTCGCCCCAGTACCAGTAGGACACGACGCACTCGTGGTAGACCAACTCCCACAGCGGCAGGCGATAGCGGTGGCCAAGCTGGAACTTGGCCACGTTCTCCGGCACTTCGGTCCAGATTCGCTGCATGTCGCGGCCGGAATCGGGAACGCGATAAGGCCCGAGGCTCATCATGCCCTCAAAGAAATCGCACACGGGCACAACGGCATCGTGACCGGTTTCCGAGCCGCACACCAAACCGTTCTCGCGGCTGACGATCGCCAGCAGGTCCCTCTTGAACTTGCGGCTTTCCGAGCGTGTCTGCGGGTGGTCGGGCGAGTAGCACTCGCGATACGGCGATGCGGTGGTCGTGTCGATGAAACGGCCGCGATACGGATGCGTCTTGAGCTCGGCCGCAATGCGCTGCCGGGCATAGCCCGGCGCCTGCCGGTCGCACAACGTGCCACAGGGAATCATACTGCCGTCTTTGGCCCGCACCTGCCAACCGCGCACCCACTCGCCGTCCGCCCGCAGCATCAGATCCCTGGGCCAGGCGGCCGTCGTCCAGTCGGCATGCACTCCGCGCAACAGCGGGAACTTGGCCGGATCCATCACATCCTGGTAGATGTCGTAGCGGCTGGTGAGGATGCCCATCTCGTTCATCTCGGCGATCTGCTCGGGCTTCCCGGCCGCGCTCCAGAGAATCCGCTTGATGCCGACTTCCTGCATCTCTTTGGCCATCACCGTGCCGTTCCGGTCCCAGCACCAGATGTTGGCCGCGCCGATCAGCAGGTCGATGTTCGGATTCTGCTTCCGCTTGGCCTCGAACGACTTGAACAGCCCCGTGGACATTGCGTATTCGCGATAGCGCTTGGCGATGGCCACATGCCCGTCGGCATCGTGAAAGACGTAGCGAATGCGCCGCTCGTATCCGAACCGGCCCATCTGCGATTCCCACACCGGCGCGATGCACAGCAGGCCCTTCTCTCGCCCGATGCTGATGCTCACGTCGTCCGGCGTCTCCATGATGGCACTGTAGCCGGCCGCGCCGTCGGTGGCGCCGAAAAAGGGCATGCAGATGCCGTGCCCGCCATAGGCGATCAGCCGCATCGGCCGGATTGACTCATCCTCCACGGGATAGGAAATACCCTCGTTCATCGGCACGACAAGATAGGTCCCCCGCTCCGTCAGAAACGGTCGGGGAAACATCAGCGGCCGCGACAGCTTGCCCTGGGCCGCGATGCCGACAAGCAATTCGGCCTTTCCCGCCTCCGGAACCAGATCGACCGTGAATTCCAGATTGGAAGATGCGTCCAGCATCTCGACGCGCAATCCCTTGTCCGTCCTTCTCGCCGTCTTGACCATGCAGCCGGTCTCGCCGCCGCCCTGGATCCAGGTTCGTCCGGACTTGCGGTCGGTGACGGCCAGCGTGGCCGGAAGGGTATGGAAGGTGATGTTGAGGTTGTCGTTGCCCAACCGCACTTGCGCCGGCATGTTCTTGTCGCGGAGATCGTCGAGATTTCCGGCCGGCTTCCAGGCGAAATCGGCGATCCAGACGGTGGCCGGGCCGGCGCCGAGGATGCGCGGCGTGACGAACTTCGCCCCGGCCGGACAGACCACCCGGGTGCGGAGCGCAGTCCAGTCGTTGTCGCCTCGCAGCCCGTGCGATCCCACAGACCAGCCCAACGATGCGCCTTTCTCGTCAAACACGGCCGCCGCGATCTCCGCGTTGCCCGCGCCTCTGGTCCTGATGGTCGCGGTAATCTCGATCATGTCCCGCTCGCGGACGGCAATACGCCTGGAGGCGTTCAAACACCAGTCGTTCTGGCCGCGATGTTCAACGCGCAGCGACGGTTTGCCCTCGAACTTCACTTCCGCATCGACCCCGGACGATCCGGCGTCCTTGTCACGGGTCCAGAGCGGCGACAGAGCGTCACGCCACTGCGCGAAAGCCATCGGGGTAAACACAACACCCACCAGCACAACACTGACAAACAGTAATCGCTGGAGCATATGCGTACTACCGGCCAACACCGGTGTCGTTTGGACCGGGACATTGCCCGACACAACCGTGCCGAAACATACGAACCATCCCCTTGCAGCGGACAGCACTCATGCCAATACGCCCGTGCAGCCGCGGATTCCGGAACGTACAATCCCTTTCACGACTTGGAAACGTACCCATAATCTACGCATGAACAGGCTGATTTCAGTAATCAGGGCTACTGCAAATTTTGCGTAAAGTAATTCACTTCGGCGTGACGATCTGAGCTCGGTTTCATTCGCCGGAGGAGTACCACATGCAACTTAACTCAAGCTCAACCGAATCGGCCACGCCGGTGTCCTTGTGCGCGTTCACTGATTTCCAGACGGCCGCCGCCGCGGTGTTGCAGTATCTGCACACGCGGATGGGAATGAACCTGTGGATGGTCACACGCACTGAAGGCGAAGACTGGATCGTGCTGGACTCTCTTGACCACGGTTACGGCGTCAAGGGCGGCGATGTCTTCCAATGGTCCGACTCCTTCTGCTCGCGTATGGTTAAGGGGCTCGGACCCCGCGTCGTGGCCGACGCCAGCACAGTGCCGGCCTATCGCGAAGCTCCCATCGGAAAGAAGGTACCCATCGCCGCATACGTCGGCATTCCCCTGGAGCGTCCTGATGGCAGCCTGTTCGGAACGCTCTGCGCCATCTCCCCCAAACCGCAGCCGGCCGAGTTCGAAAAGGAACAACCTCTGATCGAGCTGCTCGCGCGCATGCTCTCCACGATTCTGTCGCACGAGCTGCGCATGACTGAAGCCATTCGCGCGGCCGAGCGTGCCCGCCTTGATTCAATGCGGGACTCGCTCACGGGGCTGTTCAATCGCCGCGGCTGGGATCAGTTGCTCGAGGTCGAGGAACGTCGCTGCGCCCGATACGGCAACCCGGCGACTGTGGTGGTCATTGATCTCGATGAACTCAAACGCACCAATGACCAGTTGGGACACAAGGCCGGCGATGACCTGCTATGCCGGGCGGCGGGCGCGGTCGCGGCCTGTGCACGCTCAGCCGACGCCGTGGCTCGCGTCGGGGGCGATGAATTCGCCATGCTCTGTGTTGAATGCGACCAGGCGGGCGGCCGCGAGGTCGTCAAACGCCTCCGCGAGAAACTTGACGCCGCCGGCGTGGCCGCCTCCATCGGGCTGTCGGCGCGCGTGCCCAGTCTTGGACTGAAACGCGCCTGGCAGAAAGCGGATGAGGTCATGTACCTGGACAAACAGCTCAAGCCGACGCGACTCGAGGTGACGGTTCGCGAACTCAATCCGACGCCTGCCGTGGAAACGCTTGCCTCCGTATAATCCAGCCCTCTATGGGCTGGACCATTCAAACGCTCTCGCAGCGACCGGACCTGGTGGAACAAGTTGACCGCCTTCACGAACTTACATGGCCGAGGTTCGTGTTTCACGGCCACACACCAGACCAGTCCGGAGCATTGTGGATGCCACTGCTGCGACGCTTCCCGGATTTCCAGATCGTCGTGCTCGACGAGGCGGATCGACTGATCGCCGCGGGCCACACCATCCCCTTCGCATGGGACAGCACCGTGTCCGGGTTGCCACGCGGTTGGGCCGGGGCACTTCTGTCGGGGTTCGAAGGCCTGAACCGGAAAGCCCGGCCCACCACCCTTTCAGCTTTGTCGATGGCCGTGCGCCCGGAGCACCGCGGCAAAGGACTGGCGACCACGGTGCTATTGGAGATGAAGGCCATCGCCGTCCGACACGAACTCGATTGCCTTCTCGCACCCGTACGACCAAGCTGGAAAGAGCGGTATCCTCTGACCTCCATCGAACGATATGTGAACTGGACCACGCCCGATGGCCTCCCCTTCGACCCATGGATTCGCTCTCATTGGAAGATCGGGGCCCGGCCGCTGGGCGTGGCTTATCGGTCCATGGTCATTGTCGGCTCGGTGTCCGAATGGGAAGACTGGACAGACATGACATTCCCCGACAGCGGCGACTATGTCGTCCCCGGCGCGCTGGTGCCGGTGCGTATCGACCGCGAAATCGACCGGGGCATCTACGACGAACCCAACTTCTGGATGCGCCATGGTTTGCAGGCGACGTAGGCTCCCATAGATCCCGCTTGTGCCTAAAGTCGTCGCGCGTTCCTATCGAAGATCATGCATACAGGAGAAACGCAGCCGCTTGATGCCGCGTACTTGAGTTTGATCACATACGAGCAGTTCAATCGAATCCGCACCGAGCTTCGATCCCTTGGGGCCAGAACCAGCGAACGAAGGTCCGCCGACCGCGTCGCCCTTCGATACCCGATGCTCATCTTCCCTGTCACCAGCGGCAAGCCGAACCCCAGACGCGTCTGCCTCAAGGATATCTCAAGAAACAGCATGGGGATCATATCGCGCGAACCGTTCAACGTCGGCGACGAATTCGTGGTCAAACTCAGCAGCCATTGCGGTGAATCCAGCAGTTCAATCTACTGCATCGTGTCCACCTGCACGCGCCTGCGTGGCGGCATCTATTCCATCGGCGCGATTATCGGATGAGAAACTGTGTGCACGACCATCGACGCGGCCCGATCGTGGCAGTACTCCGCCACTTCGGACTGCGGCGACACGACACCGCTTCGACTCGAACGCCCACCGTCATTCCGAGCAACGCGAGGAATCTCCGTGCTCCCGTCGCGGACCACGCTCTGTGGCGAATCATCCTCCTCGGCGGCCAAACGCAGAGATGCTTCGCTTCG